>JBOHWJ010000151.1:0-15760 GCA_050736495.1 Binataceae bacterium (SeqCode)
TTCGTTGACAATCTCGTCTGGCATCAATTGTGGGAAGATCTCTACGATGCCAACATGAAGCTGTGGAAGATCGCGAGCATCCACCTTCATCCCAACGAGGTTCCAAACATCGGCAAGGTGGGGCTGAGCGGTTCGCTTATCGAAGAGTACTGGGATGTTCAGAATGACCATGCCAGCCACGTGTACACCGCCAATCCCGACGGCAAGACCGACGGCTTACGCGCCAACGAGAATGTGCCGGCCGAGTTTAACAACATCACCCGCTATTCGACGCCTGGCGGTTTGATGCAGATAATGCGCTGACGCGCCGACAGTTCACGCGCATCACCTGAAACCGCAGCGGGCCTGCCGGAAATTCCGGCGGGCCCGCTGTTTGCCGCGCGCAGACGCCGGCCTGAGAGCCTGCACCCCTGTTGGTTCGATAGGCATGATGGCTTGCCGACAATTTTTGAATCGTCTAGCCTTTACCAAGTGGATCAGATGATAGTTCATATCGCAAAGCACCCTCGCCGGGAGTTGCCGGCGAACCGGCCCTGAGCTCACTACTGCCTGCAACCACCCGCGGCCGCGGCTGCGCTACGTGAAGAAATCGCCAGGAGAATTCGAACTTATCGCGCGCTTGTGCGCGAACTTGCCACTAAGCCGCCGTACACTCATCGGGCCGGGGGACGACTGCGCGCTGATCGCCCGCGGCCACAGGGCGCAGCTCGTCACGATCGATTCGATGGTTGAGCGGGTCCACTTCAAGCTCGAATGGGCTTCGCCCGAGTCGGTCGGCGGGCGCGCCCTCACCGTCAACTTGAGCGATATCGCCGCGATGGGCGGCGTGCCGACCGGATGCGTGGTCAACCTGGCGATTCGTCCGGGACTCGATGCGCGTTTTTTCGATCGGCTCTATGCGGGGCTCGGCCGCACGGCGGCGGCGGCAGGCGTCGATATCGTCGGCGGCAACGTCACCCGCGCGGAGGCTCTCTCGATAACGATCGCACTCTTCGGTGACGCGGGCGCGGCCGTGCTCAGGCGCGACACTGCGCGTCCCGGCGATGAGATTTACGTGACGGGCACGCTCGGCGACGCCGCGTCCGGCTTGCGCGTACTCTCCGGGCGCCTGCGGCCGCGTGGCGCGACGCGCGAATTCCTCATCGATCGCTATCGCAACCCCATCGCGCGCCTGAAAGCGGGCCAGCGCCTTACGCGCATCCGCCCCACTCCGGCCGCCATCGATATCAGCGACGGCTTGTGGCAGGACCTTGGCCATATTCTCGAACGCAGCGGCGCCGGCGCGGAAATTGACTCCGCCGCGATCCCGCTGTCGCCCGCCTATCGCGCGGCCGTCGGCGACGACGCCGAACTCGCGCTCGGCGGCGGCGAGGATTACGAACTGCTGTTCTGCGTTCGTCCCGGGCTTTCCGGCCGTGCCCTCACCCGGCGCCTGGGCGTGGCGGTGCATCGGATTGGTAAAATCACGCGCGGCAATCGCGCCATCCTGCTCGGCGGAACCGGCGCACGCCGGCGTTCGGCGCCGCGCGTTGCGGGATGGGACCAATTGCGCGTGGGAGCACCTGAGGCATAACGGCGGATGTTGCTGTTGCCCATCGTGGTGGTGCTGCTGGTGCTGATGAGCGCCGCATTCGCCGCGTCCGAAACCGCGATTTTCGCGTTGGCGCGCATGGAGCACACCCGTGCCCAACTCGCGCCGGCGGTCCAGAGCGCGATCGATCGCCTGCTCTTGCGCCCGCTCGAATCACTGATCGTGGTGATCGGCCTCAACGAGGCTGCCAACGTTTTCGCCGAATGCCTCGCAACGATTTTCCTGTTGATGTGGCTCGGCCCGATCGGCGCGTGGATTTCCGTGCCGGTGATGTTCGTGCTGGTGCTGCTCTTTTGCGACATCACACCGAAGACCTTCGCGCTCGGCTTCCCTGGAGGTGTCGCGCGGATAACGGCAAGGCCACTGTCGGTGCTGATCGGCATCGTTCATCCGATCGCCCGTTGGTTCACGCCTACGACCGGCGCGCCGCATCCGGAGCCGCTCTCCGAAGAGGAGTTCAAAGCGCTATTGCATTTGAGCGAATTCCAGGGGCAGGTCGAACCGCAGGAGCGTGAGCTCATCCATCGGGTGTTCGAGTTCGGCGGCCGGCGCGTCGCCGAAGTCATGACGCCGCGCGACAAGATTTTCGCGCTCGACATCGACACCGCGCCCGAGCGCGTGGTTGGCGAGGTGCTCGACGGTCATTTTTCACGTATCCCGATCTACCGCGGCAACCCCAACAACATCGTCGGCATCCTGCACGTCAAAGATTTGGTCACGCGCCGGCTCGAAGCCGCGCTACCGCGGCTCCATCGGCTGATTCGGCCGGCCTATTACGTGCCACCAGGCAAGCAGCTCGGCGAATTGTTCGACGAGATGCGGCGCGGGCGCTTTCAGCTCGCGCTGGTCGTCGACGAATACGGCCGCGTGCTTGGATTGATCACGCTGGAGGACTTGCTCGAAGAACTTTTCGGCGAGATTCGCGACGAGTTCGACTACGAAGGCCCCGAGGTCACCCCGACCGGCGACGGCGAATGGCTGGTGTCGGGTGCGATTGAGATCGACAAGCTCAATGAGGCGCTCGGCAACGGCCATATGGCCGGATTGAGCGGGCCGCAAACCTTAAGCAGCCTCGTGCTGAGGCGGCTTGGTCGCGTGCCGCGGCCGGGCGAGCGCTTCAGGCTCGGTCAGTTCGAAGCGGCGGTCGAGCGCGTGCGCGGTGCCACCGTGGAAATGGTGAGGCTTAGACGATGACGCTCGGCATGCTGCTCGGTATTGTGGCCGTCTGCGTGATTTTCCAGGCCTTTTTCGCGGCCAGCGAGATTGCGTTGATTGCCGCCGACGAACTCAAGGTGCGCGCCGAGAGCGAACGCGGCGACAAGGAAGCGGCCTTGCTCGATCCCTTGCTCGGACGGCGCGAGCGGATGGTCGCGTTGATGCTCAGTGGCAACAATCTCGCGACCGTTATAGCTGCCGCCGTGCTTACCGCCTTCCTGGCCGGGATTGGACCGCGGGTCTCGTATTGGGCGCCATTCATCCTGGCGCCGATCTCACTGCTGCTGGGCGAGGCGTTGCCCAAGATGCTCGCGTTGAGGGCACCGCTCGGGTTCGCACGCGTTGCCGCGCGGCCGCTGAGCCTGCTGGCGACGGTGCTCGCGCCGGTTCTCATGATCGAGACCGCGGCCAGCCGCGCGCTGCGCCGGATGGTGGGAGCGTCGCCGGAGAGCGGAAGTGTTTTCCTAAGCCGTGAGGACCTGGTCACGCTGGTCCACCGCCGGTCCGGCGATTCCGCCACCACGGACGATGCCAGCGCGATTCAGCCCGCCGAAAGCCAGATGATCGGCCGCATCCTGCGCTTCACCCGCGCCGAGGCGCGCAAGGCGATGGTGCCGCTGGTGCGGGTCGAAGCGGTACCCGACGATACGCCGCTCACCGGCGTGATCGAATCGGTTCGCCGCGAAGGCTTCACGCGCATTCCGGTCTTTCACAAGCGCATCCTTAATATCGTTGGCATCGTTCACGCCTTCGACCTGCTGGAAGCGCCCGATTTGAGCCTGCCGGTGCGTGAAGTGACGCGTCCGGTCAGCTACTTTCCCGAATCGACGCCGCTCGATGAAATCCTGGTGGCGCTCCAGCGCACGCGGGAGTCGCTAGCGGTGGTGGTTGACGAATACGGCGGCGCCTCGGGCATCATCACGATGGAAGACCTGCTCGAAGAGGTGGTCGGTAATATCGAGGACGAGCACGACGTGCGCGAGGAACTGGCGCGCGTCAGCGGCCCGCACACGCTCGCGGTGCTGGCGCAGGCCGAAGTCGCCGAGCTCAACGACCGCTTCGGGCTCAAGCTTCCCGAAGGCGGCGAGTATGCTACCATCGGCGGGCTCGTGGTCGAGCGGCTCGGCCATATTCCCAAACCCGGCGAGCAACTGAAGGCGGGCGATGTGACCATCACGGTTGCGCGCAGCGACGCCCGCGCAGTGCGCGAAGTCATGCTGCTGCTGGATCGTCCGCTGCGTGCCGAACATCTGCGGCGGCGATAACCGAACGCGGTGGCGATGACCGAAGCGAGAATCCGTGAAATCCTTGAACGCGTGGCGGCCGGCCGCATGAGCGCCCAAAGCGCGATGGCGCGCTTGCGCGATTTGCCCTTCGACGATCTCGGCTTCGCCAAGCTCGACCTTCATCGCACCCTGCGCCGCGGCGTGCCCGAAGTGATTTTCGGCGAGGGCAAGAGCGCCGACCAAATCGCCGCCATCGCCGCGCGGATGACGGTGGCAGGCGTCAACGTGGTGGTGACGCGGCTTGCCGCCGACAAGGCGCGCGCGATCAAACGCAAGCTCCGCAACCTCGATTATCGCGCCGATGCGCGAGTCGGCATGCTGGTCGGCGAACGGTCCAAGCCGCACGGCCATGGCGCCATCATGGTCGTGAGTGCGGGAACCTCGGATATTCCGGTCGCCGAAGAGGCGGCGCTGTGCTCGGAGTTGTTCGGCAACCGCGTCGAGCGGCTCTACGACGTCGGCGTCGCTGGACTCCATCGCTTGACCGCGAACCTCGACAAGATTCGGGCCGCGAGCGTGCTCATCGTGGTTGCCGGGATGGAAGGGGCGCTGCCCTCGGTGGTGGCCGGGCTTATCGACAAGCCGGTGGTCGCGGTGCCCACCAGCGTTGGTTACGGGACGGCGTTTGGCGGTATCGCCGCGTTACTCGGGATGCTCAACAGTTGCGCGAGCGGCGTGACGGTCGTGAATATCGACAACGGCTTCGGCGCGGCCGTCGCCGCGACCCTGATGAACCGCATCGGCCTCGAGCGCGGCGATGGCGTCAAGTGATGGCGAAGCGCAAGGACATCACCAGCGGACGGGCGCGCCGCGCGATCAAAATCGGCGGCCTCGCTTCGCAGGTCGGATCGAGCTACCTGTGGACTTCGCTCAGACGCCCGTTTCTGAACGCCGACCGCTACGAACGCGAGCTGCTCGACACCCATCTCAAGAATGCCCGGCGCATCGTCGAAGGCTCCAAGCAGTTGCGCGGCGCTTTCATGAAGCTTATCCAGATGCTCTCGATGCGCGAGGATCTGTTGCCCGGCGAAGCCATCGACATCCTGAAGGCGACGCAATCCGACGTGCCGCCGATGGACTATTCGATGATCGCGCAGCAGATCAAGCGCGAGCTCTCGAAATCGCCGGAACAATTGTTCGCCAGTTTCGAGCCCATCGCGTTCGCCGCCGCCTCGCTCGGCCAGGTCCATCGCGCACGTCTCAAGAGCGGCGAGGAAGTCGCCGTCAAGATTCAGTATCCTGGGATCGACAAGACGGTCGAGCAGGATCTCGGCAATCTGAAGCTGTTGCTGCGCACGCTGCAGGCGCTCGCCGGCGACCTCATGCGCCAGAACATCGACACTCGCACCATCTACACGGAGCTCCAGGAGCGGCTGCGCGAGGAACTCGATTACGTCAACGAGGCGTGCAACATCAACGAATTCCGCCGCTTGCTCGCCGCCGACGACGACATCGTGATCCCACGCGTGCTCAAGGAACTGAGCACGCGGCGCGTGCTCACGATGACTTACGTCGACGGCTATCGGCTTTCTGACGTTTTCGACAAGGCGATCGACGCGAAACTGCGCGGATGGGTCGCGCGCAAGTATTACGCGCTGGTGTGGCGCCAGATTCTGGAATTTGGCGTGCTACACACCGATCCGCAGCCGGGCAATTATCTCGTCACTTATCATCCACGGCTCGGCATTCTTGACTTCGGATCGGTGCGTCATTTCTCGGAGCAGGTTCGCCGTTCGAGCCTGCAACTTGCGCAGGGAATTGTCGATGAGGATGACCGCGTGGTCGCCGCGGCGCTGCTCAAGCTGGGCTATCTCGATCGCGACCAGGATCCGGCGCCGCTGGTCAAGGTCATCTACATTCTGTTCGAGCCGGTGATGGCTAACCGGCTCTATCATCCCGATGAGTACGACGCCGTCGCCAAGGCGACCCAAGTCGGCGAGATGGCGTTCGAGCACAAGCTCTACAAATCGCCGCGCCACAGCATCTTTCTGCTGCGCGCGCTGATCGGGCTCGACGGTATCATGAAGGGTCTCGGCACGCGGCTGAACTATTGCGCGATGTTCCGCGAATGCGTGCGCCAGGCGTCCGCACCGGCGCCCGCTCACTCCGGGAGGGCGCGCCGCTGAGCGCGCGGTCGCGTCCGCGATGGCAGTTTCCCGTGCTGAAACGCCGAACGCGCGTGCAAAACCGAGGAGCCGAAACTCCGCGCCGTGCGCGCCGCCCGCGGCGAGTCTTGCCGATCTCCTCGAGCGCCATCGCGACCACCATTTCCGCCGTTTGCCGTCGCGCCGCGTAACCAGTGAGCGCGGTGCGCTTCAGTTCATCGAAGACACCGGCTTTTGCGCGGCGTTCACGGCCGGCCTCGGTGTGCCATGCCTGCGCGAGGCTATCGAGGGGCGGCGCGAGCCCGGCTTGCCCGAGCATATCCAGCATGACCCCGCGATTATCATGACGTGGAACCTGAAGGACAATCTGCCGGCGCGAAAACTGGTCTACTACGGCAAGGTGATCGGCGGGCGGCCGGGGTTCATTGCGCTCGGGATGCTACCGGCGTTCCTGAAACTCCGGGTCACGCCGGGCGGCTACCGGCGGCTGTATGAGCGCGGGCTGCTCTCGCATTGCGCCAAGCTGGTGATGGATGCGCTGGTGCGCCGCGGCGCGGCCGAGACCAAGGCGCTCAAACTCACAAGCGGCTACGCGCAACCGAAGCATCGCACGCAATTCGATCGCGCGATGAAGGAGTTGCAGGAAAAATTCCTCGCGCTCAAAGTCGATGAACGCCACGATCCGTTCACCTACGTCTGGGACACCGTCGATCATCAATGGCCGGCGGCGCTTCGCGAGGCGCGCGCGCTCAGCCCGCGCGAGGCCGCCTACCGTATCGTGCGGCGTTATTTCGAAATTGCGGCGTATGGCAACGAGCGCGCGGTGGCGCGCATGCTGAGAATCGATCCGGCGCTGACCGCGCGTGCGGTCCGGCGGCTCGAACGCGAGCGTTTTGTGCGGCGCGGCGTTCGCGTCGACGGATGGCGCGAAACGCTGAGCATACTCGCGAACTACACCGGCTGATTCATGCGTAAGTCGGGGCAGGGGGAAAAAACGGCGATGACGCGGATGGAACTGTGCGGCTTGGGCGCGCTGGCGCTGGCGGGTGGAATTATCGGGGGCGCAATGGTCACCGTGCTATGGGGGCTTATGCCGCAAAATCACCGCGAGTTTCATGCCGGCAAAATCGTTACGCAGGAACTCGCGATTATCGACCGCGCCGGGCGCCGCCGTGTCGAACTCGGCGTCACCAAAAAAGATACCGCCGACCTCGACCTCTATGACCGCGGCGGCGTCGTGCGCGCGGAACTGAGCGTGCTCGGTGACGGCACCGGCATTTTCAGCTTCGCCGGTGCCAACGGCAAACCGAGTGTGGTCCTGAACGCCTCGGCCAGGGGCGGCGTCACCGGGCTGACCCTGGTCGCACCCGAGGGCGCGACTCGCGCACAAATCGCGATCCAGGACGGCGAGCCCGCGCTGATGCTGTTCAATCACGGCGGCGGCCGCCTCGTCCGCATCGATGTGCGGCACGGCCAGCCCGCCATCTCACTGTTCGACCAGGACGGCGGATGGCGCTCACTGATCGCGGTCAATGGCGACGGCACACCCGATTTCGCACTTGCCGATCAGAACGGCAAACCGCGCTCGCTGCTCGGCCTGCAGGCAGACGGCCGCGCCACCTTCGCGTTGAGCGATAGCGACGGTAAGCCGCTCGCCTTATTAAGCCAGGATGCGAACGGGCCGGCGTCATTCAAGCTGATGGCCGCCGATGGCGAAGTCACGACCCATCTGCCTTGAGCCGTTCCATGGTAAGCCCGCCTGAAAACGCGCATCATGGCCGCGCGGCGTATCCAGACCGAATGACGATTCGGAGGCATTCACGATGAGCGATCAAATCACTCTGGTCGATGTCGCCCCGCGCGACGGCATCCAGAACGAAAAGCTGATGCTTTCGAGCGGCGACAAGCTTGAATTGATCCGCCGCATCGCGGCGGCCGGGATGCGTTGGATCGAGGTGGCGTCGTTCGCCAGTCCGAAATGGGTGCCGCAGATGGCCGATGCCGAGCTGGTCTTCGCCGCGGCGTCGAAAATTCCCGGCATCAGGCCGATCGTGCTGGTGCTCAATGGTCGCGGCTATGATCGCGCGGTCGCCGCGGGTGCGCGTTATATCCGCCTGGTGGTCGCCGCGACCGATACGATGAATCAAAAAAACGCCAATGCGCTGCCCGCGGAGACGATGGCGTCGTACCGGCCGCTGTTTGAGCGTGCGCGGCGCGACGGCGTCGAATTGACCGGTGCGATCGCGACCGCGTTCGGATGTCCTTTCGAAGGCGCGGTCGACCCCGTGGACGTGCTCAGGCTTGCGGCGCAATTCGTCGAAGCGGGCGCGGCCGAAGTCGATTTTGCGGATACGGTCGGAATGGCGGTGCCGCCGCAAATCGAGCGGATGCTCAAGCGGGCGCGGCGCGAGTTCCCGAGCGTGCGCATCGGTATCCACGTCCACAACACCCGCAACGTCGGCATCGCCAACGCGTACGCCGCCGCGCAAAACGGCGTCGATGTGCTCGACGCTTCGACCGGCGGCGCCGGCGGATGCCCGTTCGCGCCCAAGGCCACCGGCAACATCCCGATGGATGACCTGGTCTTCATGCTGGAAGGGATGGGGATCAAAACCGGCATCGATCTCGATCAACTGGTGGAGACTTCGCGCTGGTTCGAGGAATTGCTCAAGCGGCCGCTGCCCGCAATGGTGCCGAAGGCGGGTCCGTGCTGGAAATCACCGCCGCCACTGGCCTGACGCGGCGATCGCTGACACTCCGTGTGGGCGATTTCAATCAACCAGCTTGTACTGCAGCACCGGCATGCGGCGTTCGGCCCGTATACTCGAAGGCTCATCGCCGATCCGCGTCGCACCGTGACGAAGATAAAACAGCTCCGCGTTGGGATCGGCGGTAAGCCTCAGCAGACGAAAGCCCCGCGCCCGTGCCAAATCAATCGCGTGGAGCCAGAGCATCTTGCCGTAGCCTGTGCCGATGAATTTCGGCTCGATCCACAAATCGTGCAGTTCGATTCCTTCCGCCGATAGCGGCCGTAAGCTGAAGAAACCCGCCATGCGGCCCGATACTTCCAAAACGTAAGCTTCGAGCGTCGAGAAATCCTCCGGCCTGAACTCGAGATCGTGGCGGGCGGCAGCCATGAACCGCGCGTCGTAACCCCAGTAGGCCTTGGACCTCAACGCGACTTCGGTCAGCGCGGGCGCTTCATCGGGAACGGCACGGCGAACCCGAATCGGCGCGTCAACTTTCATCGGAAACTTAATGCGCCGGTTACCGTGTCAGGCGCCGCCGCGTTTGCGTAGTTCCTCGAACTTGCGCAGTTCGACACGGCGAATCTTGCCGCTCACGGTCTTGGGCAATTCGTCGATGAATTCTATTTCGCGCGGATACTTATAGGGCGCGGTCACGCGCTTGACGTGCTCCTGCAATTCGTGGACGAGCGCGTCGTTGCCCGCCGTTCCCGGGAGCAGCTTGACGAACGCCTTCACGATCGACCCGCGATCCGGATCGGGGCTCGCCACCACCGCCGATTCCATCACCGCGGGATGCTCGAGCAAGGCGCTCTCGACCTCGAACGGGCCGATGCGATAGCCCGCCGAGGTAATCACGTCGTCGGCACGTCCGACGAACCACAGATAGCCGTCGGCGTCGCGATAGGCCTGGTCGCCGGTCAGATAGAAGTCGCCGCGAAAAACCTCGGCATTCGCCTCCGGATTTTTCCAATATTCCAACAAAATCGACGGCGGCTTGTGCGGCTTCACGCGCACCGCGATTTGGCCGACCTCGTCCTGCTTGCATTCGTTGAGATGGTCGTCGACCACGCGTGCGTCGAGCCCCAGGAACGGCCGCCCCATCGAGCCCGGCTTCACTTTCATGCCGGGAAGGTTGGCCGCGACCAGCGTGGTTTCGGTCTGGCCGTAACCATCGTGGATGGTCATCTTGTAATGATCGTGCCAGACCGAGATAACCTCGGGATTGAGCGGCTCGCCGGCGGCAGTGCAATGACGCAGCGCGGGGAGATGATGCTTCGAGAGGTCCTCCTTGACCAGTATGCGGAATTCGGTAGGCGGCGCGCAGAACGTTGTAATCTTATACTGACGCAGCAGTTCGAGTTCCTTTTGCGCGTCGAAACGACCGTTGTACATGAAGACCGCCGTGCCGTTCATCCAGGGGCCGAACAGCACGCCGTACGCGGCCTTGGCCCAGCCGGTGTCGGAGGTCGCCCAGTGCATATCGCCGGGTTTAACGTCGAGCCAATGGAGGCCGGTATAGCGATGCGCCCAGGTGTAGGCGTGGCCGTGCAGCACTGCCTTGGGCTGTTTGGTCGTGCCAGAGGTGTAATAGCAAATCGCCGGTTCGCTACCGCGCGTACGTTCGGGCTTGAAGGTATGCGCGGCCTTACGCATCTCATCGTGCAGGCCGGTCCATCCCGTACGCGCGCTGCCGGCGAGCAGGTACTGCTTGAGCGACGGGCATTCGCGGCGCAGGTCGGCGACGAGGCCGGCGCTCTCGGGTCCCGCGATAATCGCACGCGCGCCCGAATGATTGGCACGGTAGACCAGGTCCTTCTCGCGCAGCATCGAAACGCACGGAATCGCCATCATGCCCGCCTTGAGCACGCCAATGTAAGCGCATTGCCAGAGCGAGATGCGCGGCAGCGCGATCATCACCGGGTCGCCGCGCTTGAGGCCGAGTCCAGTCAGCACGTTGGCGATGCGATTGGACTGGTCGCGGATATCGGCGAAAGTCAGGCGCGCGCGCTTGCCGTCCTGGTCCTCCCATAACAACGCGACGCGCGCGGGATCTTCCGCATAGGAGTCGATGGTGGCGCCGAAGTTGAAGTATTCGGGCGTGTCCCAGCGAAATTCACTGTAGAGCTTTGCGTAGTTGTCCATCTTCGATCCCTTTGCTGGCCAGCGCGTCCACGCACTGCCGTGAGCGTGTCCTCGCCATGCGCGACGAATAGCGGCGCGAGCGTTCCGCCGTCATCGCGCCGACGCGCCGCGCTGATTGGGTTTGCGCTCGACCGGCGCCTGCGAGTGTCTGGCCGCGGCCCTAATATATTTGACGCTCACCGGCGAGAGGTCGTCGCGCTCGATGTGAACGTCGATGATGGCGAAGGTCTGGCCCTGATGAGCGGCGGCCAGCGCGCTTTGGAGTTCGGGCAGGGTGTAGGCTTCGTAACCGGCGCCGCCCCAATCCTGGGCCAGACGCGCATACGGCCACGATGGTATCTCAAGCAGGTCGCTGCGCTCGCCCGCGATCGGGCGGAAGATGCCCCATCCGCCGTTGTTGACCACAATTACAATCGGGTTCGCGCCAAAGCGCGCCGAGTGTGAAATCTCCGGTCCCGTCATCTGGAAAGCGCCGTCGCCGCAGAGCACGATCGGCCTGGGCCCCCCACCGACTTGTGCTCCCAGGGCGGCCGGCACCGCGAAACCCATCGATGCGTAAAAGCCCTGCGCCAGGTAAGTGCCCTCATGCGGGACGCGGATGTCGAGGCCGCCGAATAGCATGTCGCCGGATTCGGCAACTACCATGTAGCGGTGATGGGCGGCGAGAAAATCGTTGACCGCGCCGAGCAGTTCGGCAACCTTGACCGGCGCGCGGCTGCCGCCGTCGCGATGCGCGAGGGCGTTATCGCTCGCGCCGTCGCCGTGGTTGGCGCCGTCGCTGGTGAGGTTGCTGGCGTAATGCACGGTCTCGTTATGTTTGCGCAGGTCCTGGCGCAGCAGCGCCCGCACAAAATCCTGCACGCCGACGTTGATGTAGCTGTGGTACTTGACGTCGACTACGCGATCGACCGCCCATACGGTCTTGTCCTGGATGATGTGGGGCGGGCGGTTGCCGAAGTTCATGTCGGTGCGCAGACACCCGAGGTTCAGTACGAAGTCGGCCTTGTCCATCCGCGCCACGATCGGCGGCGGGCTTATCGGACCGATGTGGACGCCCATGTTCAGCGGGTGGTCCATCGGGAAGGCGCCTTTGCCGAGCACCGTGGCGAGCACCGGCGCGCCCATCCTTTCGGCCAGCGCAACCAGTTCGTGCGAGGCTTTGTAGCGATGAATCTCGATGCCCGCGATGACTACGGGCCTTTTGCTCTGGTTGAACATCACGGCGGTTTCGCGCGCCGCCTCCTCGACCTTGCGCGCGTGCGATTCCTGAAAGTGCAAACGGCCGTCCCATTCGATCAATTCGTCGGGCACCTCAATTTCGCGGTCGACCATGTCGCGATGGATTTCGATGTAGCCGGGACGTTGTTCGGCCCAGATGGTGCGTACGACGTCGTGCAGGTCCTGCGCGGCGCAGCGTGGATCGGTAATTACGCGCGAGGCGCAGGTAACTTCCTGGTAAATCCGATGCTGCGATTCAATTTCGCGCGCCTGGTGATGGATGAGCGTGCCGAGCCGGCGCTCCTCTTCGCCCGGGCCGCCTGAGAAAATCAACAAGGGCACGCGTTCCGAAAACGATCCCGCCACCGGGTTTACCATGTTATGGCCGCCGGCGCCGTAGGTGACGCAGATGACCCCGATTTTGCCTGTGGCGCGTGCGTAGCCATCGGCGGCGAAGCCGACTCCAGGCTCATGCGAGAAGGTCAGGACTTCGAGGTCGTGTTTTTTGCCGAGCGCGAAAAAGAGCTTCAGCGCGAGATCTCCGGGGATGCCGAAGACATGCTGCACGCCGATTTTGCGCAGATAGGCGACCAGAAAGTCACCCAACGTCATTCGTTTCTTCACCGAAGGGCCTCCTCTCACATGCTTTCATTGTAGCACCGTCGCGTCATGCGGCACTGCCTCTCGCCGCGCCGCGGCGGCCATGTTCGCGCGGCGGCGACGGTGTGACGGGGGCGCGAATGGTGTAATCCTTGCCGGTTAGCTGTGCTACACTAGCGCCGAGCCAGGTCAGGACCAGTGTTTCGTTCGTTACTAAGGATGCAGTTTCTAAGCCCGAAGCGGGTCGGCGGGTTGGTTATGTACCTGCCGCAGTTTGTCCGGGTCTTCTATCGCCTAATGAAGGACCGGCGGGTGTCGATCCTGGCCAAAATGGTGCCTATCGTAGGGCTGTTGGTGCTGATCACGCCACCGGCGCTGGAACTCGACTTGATCCCGCTCGTGGGCGAGTTGGACTGGCTCCTGGTTGGCTATCTTACCCTGAAAATTTTCATTTGGCTGTGCCCGCCTGACGTGGTGCGCGAACACGTCGCCCAAGTCGCGCGCGGCGCCTGAACGTAGAGGCTGATGCGCCCTAGAATAATCCTGTTCGGCCTGGCGGCGATAATTATCGTCGTCCTCATTATCCTGAGCCTTGCCGATTCGTTGCTGGTCGACCTGCTTTGGTTCACCGCGCTCGGCTATCGTCGTGTGTTTACGATCACGCTCAGCGCCGAGGTCGTGATTTTCGCCGTGGTCTGGGTGGTCGCCTTCGCCGCCATCTTTGTCAGCGGGATGATCGCGTTCGGCTTCAGCCACGAACGCGAGCGGCTGCGGGTCGTGCGCCGGCCCGAGCAGATGGTCGAAATCAATCTGCCCGAGCTCATCCGCGCACTCGGCGACCGCATACCGTGGAGGCTGCTGGTATTGGGCGCCGCCGCTATTCTGGCGATCTTCGCCGCGCAGGGCGAGGCCTCCAGTTGGGACGTCTACTTGAAGGCGATGTACGGCGTGCCGTTCGGGCTCAAGGAGGCGGCTTTTAATCACGACGTTTCCTTTTACGTCTTCACCCTGCCGCTGCTCGAAGATTGGCAAAATCTCTTCCTGCTCGTCCTGTTTCTGACGGCGGCGGTCACGGTGGCGATTTATTGGGCGCGCGGCGCCCTTGATTTTCGCGATTCGCCGCCGCAAATCACGCCCGCATGCGCGGCCCATCTGTCGGTGCTACTGGGCATTTTTTTCATTCAGCGGGCCTACGGCTACTGGCTCGGCCGCTTCGAACTGCTGTTGCATACCAACGGCGTCGTCTACGGCTTGCGCTACGTCGACCATGTGCTATGGAAGCCGGGTCTGTGGCTGCTGGTAGCGCTCTCGATAATCGCGGCCGCAATCTGCGTCGCCAATCTGCGCGAGCGTGGGCTGAGGCTCCCGGTTGCCGCCGCCATCGTGGTCTTTGCCCCGTCGATCATCCTCAACCTGCTCCAGCCCGTGATCGAACGGCTATGGGTCAAACCCGACGAGTTACGTATCGAGGAGCCCTACCTCAAGCGCAACATCGCGATGACGCGGCACGCCTATCAACTCGACACGGTCGACGTCAGACCTTTTTCCGGCCACGGGAAACTCACGCCGGCATCGCTCGAACAGGACGCCACCACCATCAAAAACATCCGCCTGTGGGACCCGCGTCCGCTCATCGCGACCTACAAGCAATTGCAGGAAATCCGGCTCTATTACGATTTCCGCGACGTTGACATCGACCGGTATGTAATCCATGGCGACTATACCCAGGTGATGTTGGCGGCGCGCGAGATGAACGTCGCCCTGCTGCCGCCAAACGCGCAAACCTGGGTCAATCTCCATCTCAAGTTCACACACGGCTACGGGCTGGTGATGAACCCGGTCAACGCCAAGGATAGCGAGGGTCTACCGGTTTTCTATATCAAGGACATCCCGCCCATTTCCGACGTTGGCTTCAAGATCCGTCGGCCCGGCATCTATTTCGGCCAGGAGCCAGATGTCTATTGCATCGTCAAGGCGCTCACGCCGGAGTTCGACTACGCGCGCGGCAGCAACAACGTCTACAGTTTTTACAAGGGGGACGGTGGCGTGCCGGTGAGCGGTTTCTGGCGCCGCCTACTGTTCAGCTACTATTACAGGGACGTCAATCTGCTGGTCACCGAGAACATCATCGACGGCAGCCGCATCATGCTGCGCCGCAATATCAGCCAACGGATCGCGACGTTGGCGCCATTCCTTAACCAGGATCGCGACCCCTACATGGTCGTGCTAAACGGCGGACTCTACTGGGTCATCGACTGCTATACGGTCAGCGACCATTTTCCGTACTCGCAGCGCAACAGCGACGAAATTAACTACATCCGCAATTCGGTCAAGGCGGTGATCAACGCCTATACCGGCAAGGTCACGCTCTACGTTTCCGACCCCGAAGATCCCATTATCCGCACGTGGGAGCGCATTTACCCCGGCATGTTCACGCCGATGACCGACATGTCGAGCGAACTGCGCGCGCATATCCGCTACCCCGAGGATTTCTTCCTGATCCAGGCCGATATCTACCGCACCTCTCACATGGTTGATCCGGCCGTGTTCTACAATCGCGAGGATCTGTGGTCGTTTCCGCGCGAGAACTTCGCCGATGAAACGGTGCAGATGCAGCCCTACTACGTCATCATGCGGCTGCCCGGGGAGGTCAACGCGGAGTACATCCTGATGCTGCCGATGTGCCCCAATAACCGCGACAACATGATCTCGTGGCTGGCGGCGCGCTGCGACGGCTCCGACTATGGGCACCTGTTCGAATTCGCTTTCACCAACGATAAGCTCTTCTACGGGCCAGACCAGCTGCAGGCGCGGCTCAATCAGACACCGGCGATCGCACAGCAGTATTCGCTG
>JBOHWJ010000152.1:0-5383 GCA_050736495.1 Binataceae bacterium (SeqCode)
GCTTGACCTGCACGCCCGCCGCTTTGGCTTTTTCCGCGAGCCGGTTTGAGTCGTCGAGCAGCGTCTCGTTCTCGCCCACCTGGATCAGCAACGGCGGCAATCCACGCAACTCGGCATATAGCGGTGAAGCGAGCGGCGAGCGCGGGTCCTTGCCGCCCAGATACAGTTTCGCGATCACGCCCACCATCTCGCGCTGGACCACCGGGTCGGCCTTGGCCTTGGTAGTCATCGAAGCGCCGGTGTTCTCCATGTCGGTCCACGGCGAAAGACATACGCCCACGGCAGGCAACGGCTGCCCGGCGTCGCGCAGCGCGACCAGGGTCGCGACCACCAGTCCACCACCGGCCGAGTCACCTCCGATCGCGATTCGCGAAGGCTTGATCCCCTGCGCCAGCAGCCAGCGGTAGGCCGCGGTCGCGTCCTCGACCGGCGCGGGAAACGGATGCTCGGGGGCGAGCCGATAGTTGAGACCCAGCACCCGCGCTTGCGCCGCGCGTGACAGGCGTCCCATCAGGTCGCGATGGGTGTTGACGGAGCCCATCACGTAACCGCCGCCATGGACGTAGAGAATTACGCGGTCGGCGGCCGAATTGGGCGCCGACACCCATTCCGCCGGTACGCCGCCAGCGTTGACCGCTTCGCTCTTGATGTCCTTTTCAGCGGGCAGCGCGAGCGACTGTTCCATCGCCGCGCGCATCTCAGCCGGGGTTTTAGCGCCGGACTCAGCGAATTTCTTGTACGCGTCGATCGCCATTTGAAGCTCGGGACTCGCCATCGTCGTGCTCCTTGCTTTTCTGATGTCGTCTGAACGCCGCGCCGCCGGGACGAGCCGCCGGGCGACAGCGCTGACGAGGCCGAGCGTAGCCGAGTCGCGCGTCCCACGGCAAACATCGCGACGCCACCGCGGACACGCGCCGTGATCCTTGCCGCGAACGCGTCTATTCGCGCAACAAGCCCGCCAGACCGGCGAACAAAAGCGGCGTGATTGTCCATCCGGCCAGGATGTGCAGCCACAGATACCATCGCAGCAACCGCGCCGGGATCGTGCCGGGCTCCGCCTGGCGGCTCGGCACGCGCCGTTTGCGCGCCGCCACGTGGTGCGGATTTGGCCGCCAATAGCTGCCCTGATGCAGGTCTACCACCGGCAGGAAATTTTCGAGTGAGTAAACCAGGCTGCTGAAAGGCGGATAATGCGGCGGCGGTGTGCCGGTCTCGACAAAGCGCGCATAGGCATCCTGCTCAGTCGGCGTAATCAGCCGCGCGCCGTAACCCCAGCGAAAGAGCGCCGCGCCCGTGAGTACAAAACCCAAAACCCACCAGAGCGCGCGCAGCGGCCGGTAGCCGTAGCCAATCGTCATCCACAGCAGGCACTTCCACACGCGGTCGGCAAGCCCGAGGCCACCGTGTTCGGCGACCGCGTTCTCCTTGGCGATCATCACGCGAGTGGCGCCCTCTTCATCGCCGCTGTCGCGTAGCACCTGCGCCAGTTCGCGATAGGGTTGCGGATTGGCCAGAGCGGAAACCGGCTGCCGACCAATCCAGTCAAGACGATCCGCCGCATCCATCGGCCCACCGCTGAAATCGCCGTAAGCGAACCCGGCCAGGATAAGATTACCAGGCGCCGGCCAGCTCGCGGCGTCGTCCCACAGCGCAGCCGCATGGGCGTTTTCGAGATCGAGCAGCGTCGCCCGCGTATGCGTCACGCCGACCCAATAAATCGTACCGGCGATAGTGGCGCGTTCGGCGTTGAGGCCGTTCTGGCCGCCGCCGGTGAACCGGGCATGATTGAAACTCAGTGAGCGCCCGATTTCCGCAAGTCTGAAATCGACGACGCCGCTGCTCTCGAAGCCGTGAAGAAAATTCGCGTCGCCTCTGATCGTCGTTTCAACCGCGGAGAGCGCCGTCCCACCTGCGCCGCTGAAGTGGCCGCCGCTGCAATCGAGATCGCCGCCGATATGCGTCCTGAACAGGCTTACGCCATGGAATTTGCCGAAGGTCAACATGACATCGTTTTTCACAATCGCGCGATCACCGACGATTGGCCCCGCCGAACTGCCCGCGAGATCGAGGCCATTGAGATTGGCGCTGGAGAAATCGAAGCCGTCCGGCAGCGCGCAATCCAGTAGGGTGAGCGGCAGGTTCGTCGACAAAAACGAGAGGTCGAGATGCCCGGTGATTTTCGCGCCGGCCACGCCCACCCCGCTCGGATGAACGTAGGGCGCGGCGGCCGGGTCGGTCAGGAGCCAGCGGATGATCGCGGCGCGGACAGTGCGGTCGGGGCCCCAGGTCGCGGCTTTTTCCGGATCGTTAACGGAAGCGGCGGGGTCGGAGCTCGGACCGCTCCATGCGAGCGTGCGCAACGGAGCATTGCGTACCAGGCGCAACTCGGCCGGACCCAACGCGCCGAAACTCGCGCGCGCCATGCGTTCGAGCGCCGCCGCCGCGTCGTCCTCATGGCCGGCAGCCGCGTTTGCGAACGGCGCGTTCAGAATGATCAATGATAAGAGCGCCGCGAACGCAATCGCCCCGCATTCGGCGATGCGTTGCGCGGGTGCCCGTGGTGCCGCAAGATTTGGCGGATGGCCTGGCCTAGCGGAACGCAGGCGCGACTTCCTCCGCGACCATCTTCATGTTCTTGTCGATATCGTCGTGGCGGCACGCCCAACTGATTAACACCGTGCGCGCGCCGGCATCGACGTATTCCCTGAGCCGTTTGCGGCAATCCTCGGGATTACCATAGAGCACGTAGCGCCCCGCGATTTTTGAGAAGTCCTGCGCGTAGTTGCGGCCCAGGGCCTTGGCCGCGACCTCGCGCGCTTCGTCACGATCGGGATAGACCGAGGCGAAAATGAACAGGCCAGGCCGGAACGTGCTCATGTCACGGCCCTGTTCGCGCCCGAACTGATGAATCTTCTCGAGGCTCTCGTGCAGCATCTCGGGCGTGTACATGTACGGGATCCAGCCATCAGCATAGGTGGCCGCGCGCTTCATCGCGGGCTCCTTGCGCCCGGCCACCCAAATTGGTGGATGAGGCTTTTGGACCGGCGGCGGATCCAGCGTCACGCCCGTGAATTTATTGTAACGGCCGTCGAAGGTGACGTCCTTTTCGGTCCACAGCTTTTTGATGATCTCAAGCGCCTCATTGGTACGCGAACCGCGTTGCTTGACCGGCACGCCGCAGGCCTCGAACTCCTTGGGGAATTCGCCGCCAATACCCACGCCCATGTGG
This sequence comes from Binataceae bacterium (SeqCode), assembly GCA_050736495.1. Classification (GTDB taxonomy): domain Bacteria; phylum Desulfobacterota; class Binatia; order Binatales; family Binataceae; genus JBOHWJ01. The sequence goes on from JBOHWJ010000152.1 coordinate 3,230, forward strand.
TATCTGCCGTTGGAGGCGACATCCAGCACCGAAGTCAGCTTCGCTATCACCATCGGACGGTAAAGCGGCAACAGCACCACGGTGCTCATCAGCTTGATTTTTTCGGTGGCGCCGGCCGCGACCGAAAGCGAGATCAGCGTATTGGTGACCGGCCCATGAAACATCATGTGTTCGCCCGAAACCAGGTAGTCAAAGCCGAGTTGCTCGGCCCGCTGCGCGAATTGCGGAATACCCTTCGCCGACGGTAACGCCACGCCGAATTCAATCGATGCCACTTTGCTCGTCCTCCAGGCGACCGGCGCATCCCGCACCGGCTGCGATTATGTGTGCGGTTCAGCCGTCGGCGGCCGTCGCCGCCGACCACTGCGGTGTAGCATATCCGCCGCCACCCGACTAAGCGTCGCGCCGGCGCAGGCGGCGTGAATCAGCCAGGGCGCGGCCGCGGCTACGCGACGCGTTGGTCGAGTTGCAGCATGATGCCGTCGGGGTCCTCGAACAGGCAGGTCAGGTATTTCTTTCCCGGCGTCTCGCCGTAACCAGCCGACTCGGTTTCGTAAGGCGGCACCAGAATGTTGACGCCGGCATTCCGCAGGCGATCGCATATACCGCGCAGATCGTCGACCCACCATGAGAAATGTGAAATGCCGACCTGGTCGAGCTTGATCGCTTCGCCTGACATTCCGCCGGGCATTTCGGTCAGCACCAGAAAGCCGGCGCATGACCCGTTGCCGTAATGCAGATGGACCGCGCGGCGCCGGCCCTTTTCAGGATTGGCGTAAAGCGAGTTCAGCCCTCCGATCGGCTGGACCTGGTCGTACTTGACTTCGAGCCCGAGCAGATCGCGGTAGAAACGCAGCGACTTTTCCATGTCACGCACGCCGATTGCGATATGTGATACTCCGTTCATGGCTATACCTCACCGTGAATCAAAGACGCTGATCGAATTGCACGATAATTCCGTTGGGATCCTGGAACAGGCATGTCAGCACTTTGTGCCCTGGCGGCTCGCCGTACGCCTTGGTATCAGCCTCGACCGGCGCCACCAGTATCTTGACGCCGGCGGCCTTGAGCCGTTCGACCCGTTCGCGCAGATCATCGACCCAGAATGCGAAATGATGGACGCCGACCTGGTCCAGCTTGATAGCCTCGCCGGTCGCCACGCCCGGCGACTGCGACAGCACGAGGAAGCTCGCATGCGGTCCATCCTCGAATCTGAGGTACACCGCACGCCGCTCGCCCTTCTTGGGCTCGGTGAACAACGCCTTCATCCCACCGACACTTTCCATGGTGTCGAGCGTGACCCTGAGTCCGAGCAAATCACGGTAGAAGCGCAGCGACTCGTCCATGTCGCGCACGCCGACCGCGATATGTGAAACTGCCCTCATCGTAAAAACCTCCGGATTGGTGTTCGAGACGGCCGTGACCGCCTGAAAGTAGGCTGCGTGTGACGCAATCGTCAAACCGGCGCTGTGCCGCTTGACTCTACTTTGGCAATAGGCGAGCATCCCGCGGTCATTGCCATGTCGGTCTATTGCCGGTCATCGGTGCGTGTGGGAGGAAGGTTCCGGATGAAACTTACCAAATATCTCGAGATTTCGATCGTGGCATTCGCCGCCTGTTGCATGCTCGGTTTCATTTCGCCGGTAGTGGCGCAAACCGCGCCGGCCAAGGGCGGTGTTGCCGCGCAACATCAACTGGACCTCGCCGCCGCACGCGCCGAGCGCAAGGCGATCGTGGGCGCGAACATGCATCTCAACGCGCAGGAAGCCAAGGCCTTCTGGCCACTCTACGATAAGTACGAAGCGAAGATGGACAAAATCGAAGACCGGCATGCGCGGGAAATTAAAGAATACGCCGACAACTACGACACCCTGACCAATAACGACGCCACCCGGAAACTCGACGAGGTAATGAGCATCAGGCAGGCGGACCTCGACACGCAAAAAGAGTTCATTCCGAAGTTCAGGGCCGCGCTCTCGGCGGTTCAAGTCACACGCTTCTTTCAGATCGACAGCAAACTGCGCGCGATGGTGCAGTGCCAGATCGCGCGGATGGTTCCGCTCGCGCATCCGAGCGCTCAGGGCGAGCCGGAGAGCACTGGCCAGTCTAACTGATCAACTATGAGATTGGCGATTTCCGCGCGCGGCCAGGAAC
>JBOHWJ010000153.1:0-4150 GCA_050736495.1 Binataceae bacterium (SeqCode)
GTGGCGTGCCAGTCTAGCGAAGGCGGCACTCTCACGCTTAACGCCCGCAAGCTTTTTGAAATCGTGCGCGAAGCCGAAAGCGAGGAAGTCGCGTTCAAGACGCTCGACGGCGATTGGGTCGAGATCAAATGCGGCCGCGCGCGGTTCAAAATGATGGGACTCGACCCGCGCAGCTTTCCGGCGATGCCGGCGCAGGCTTCGCGCCAAGATGCCGAGCCCACGCGCAAGGGCGTAAAGGCAGATTTGAAGATACCCGCGGCGGTGCTCGCCGGCATGATCGACAAGACCATCTTTGCGGTCAGTCCCGACGAAGCGCGCTACAACCTGAGCGGCGTATTTATCGAAGCACCGGGTCCCGGCTCGGCTCGCATGGTGGCGACCGACGGCCATCGGCTCTCGCTTATCGAGCGCGAAGTACCGGGGTTCGCGATGCAAGGCGGGGCGATTATTCCGCGCAAGGGTTTGACCGAACTCAGGAAATTGCTCGACCAGGCGGGTGACGGCGAAGCCCAACTGGTACTCGACGGGCAACTCGCGTGGCTTAAACATGGCGCGACTGAAGTTTCGATGCGGCTCGTTGAAGGGGAGTTCCCTGACTATCGCGAAGTCGTGCCGAAGGATTCGCGCTATCAGATAACAGTCGCTCGCGATGCGCTGCTGGCTGCGATAAAGCGCGCGGCGATCTTTTCGAACGAACGCTACCATGGCGTAAAGCTTGGACTTTCCAGCGGCACGCTTACGGTGTCATCGACCAGCCCCGAAATGGGTGAGGCGAGCGAGACCGTCGATGTCGATTTCAACGGCGATGATTTCTCGATCGGCTTTAACGCGGCGTATCTGCAACAGATGCTCAACGTCATCGCGCCGGGCAACGACGTCGCGCTTGGTCTGAGCGACGAGGTCAGCCCCGGCGTGGTAAAGACACCCGCCGATACTCAGTTCACCTATGTGGTGATGCCGATGCGGCTGTGATGCTCAACGCCATCCAAGGCTAATCCGGGTTCGTTTTCCTCGCCCTGTCATATCGGGCTACTTGCGTGGCCTCACGGCAAACGTCTTGGCCGGTCCAACGTGGTAACCGGGCGGTTGGAGGCTTCTCAGGGGCCCATTCGGCTGGGCCGTTCGAGCGCGATTGTTCCGTTAGCATCCAAAAGAAATATATTGACAGCGGTAGGTTTATGGGAATAAGCGGAGTTATCTTAGGGTTCAGTTAAATCCTGCGGCGTGGGGTTAACGACCATCAGGCAACCGCTGCCCAGCCCGTCGCGGATGTGCGGTTAGAGGCAAAGGAGAGAAAATTCGAGCAGCGTCATAAGCAAAGGAGTGCCGGGGCATCCCTGTGTCAAACCGGGCGATGCCGCACGGAAATAACAGTAGGACGAACGGTGAGTCTTAGTGGAAATTTCCAGATCAAGGAGGCACGGGAGTTTATGCACGCGTCAGGTCGAAGCTGGATTTTTATTATCGCGCTTTGTCTCGGAATGGTGGTGCCGCCGGCGGCTGCGCTGGCGGACTGCAACCCTGCGCCAGGGACCGTAATCACCATGCAGAACTGGACGCAGTACAAGGATTGTTTCTCCGACGGTGTTAAGGCTCTTTGGCAAGGCAGCTATTTCTGGAAGATGCCCGCCGACGTGGAAATTCATGTCGGTAAGCAGCACACGTGGACGTTGCCCAAGCCGTTCATGGAAGCCTCCGAAAAATTCGGTGATCAGACCCGGCTGGTGAAGCAGGAGGACGGCCGCTTCAAGCTTGAGAATTATACCGCCGGCTTTCCTTTCCCCCATCCGAGTGGCGAGATGAAGGGCACTGAAATCGCCGCTAACATCACTTACCGAATGCAAGGAACCTTGGTGGCCGTCGCCTACGACTTGGGTAACAACGGGGCCTTTTATACCAAGGATCGCTTTGGCAACTATTCCAACGAAGTCGTCGACGCGGTCTATCGCCAACTCGCCTACAACTGGGAATCGGATCAGAATGTTCCGCGAATTGATCCGAAGGCGGCTGGCGCCTGGTACTCGGAATGGCTGATGGTCGAACAGCCCGAGCAGTCTCGCTATACGGCGGTGCTGACGCTCTTCTGGCAGGACAATTTGAAAGACGAAGACGACTACGCGTTCGTGCCGGCGCTGCGCCGCTCGCTGCGCCTGTCGTCATCGGCCCGCTGCGCGCCGCTACTCGGCAGCGATATGGTCAAGGACGACCAGCGCGTGGGATGGAATGGCGGGGTGGGCAAGTTCGAGGGCACTTACCTGCGCGATCAAAAGCTGCTCACGCTGTTCGATATGAACGGTAAAGCGGCGGGCACGTTCCCGGCCGAGTATGACGGGATGCTGGGTTGGCCCAAACCGTCATGGGGGGACTGGGAGACGCGCGACACCTACGTGGTCGACATTCATCGCATTCCGTCGCTGGCGCCGGGCTACTGCTATGGCAAGCGCATCATGTACTCCGACAAACAGTACTACGGGGCGGTCGCCGAGGATCTCTACGACAGCAACGACAAGCTTTGGAAGGTCGTGTGGACGGCGAGCACGCCAGGGAAGCTCGACAATTACGGGGAGCAACCAGGGACTTGCGGAATCGTCGAGACGTACTGGGACATGCAGAACGACCATGTGAGCTACATCACCAGCTTTAATCCCAAGGGTGCCTGCTCATTGTGGGATAGCGCGGTGCCGAAACAATACGACAACGTCACGAAATACTCGTCCCCGGGCGGCCTGATGCAGTTGATGCGTTAGGGAGCGCGGTGTCGCGGGAAATCATCGACGGACGGCGGCGTTGAAACGCCGCCGTCCAAGGTCTGAGTCGGGAGGTTTGTAACCGCTGAAGATTCCAGGCGCGTTCATTAAGGTTTAGTGCCGGGGCATCTCTGTCACAAGGGATGTCGCACGGAAATGACCGTAGGGCTGCGAAGTCTTAGTGGAAGTTTCCAAATCAAGGAGGCACGGAAGTCTATGCACGGGTCGAGTCGAAGGTGGATGTTTGTTCTGGCACTTTGTTTGGGAATGCTGGCGCCGCCCGCGGCCGCGCTGGCTGACTGTAACCCTGCGCCAGGAACCGTAATCACCAAGCAGAACTGGTCGCAGTACAAGGATTGCTTCTCGGACGGCGTGAACTATCTGTGGGCAGGTACCGGGTTCTGGAAGATGCCCGATGACGCCGAGATTCACGTCGCCGCAGGCAAACAATACACATTGCCCAAGGCGTTCATGGAAGCCAACGAAAGGTACGGCGGACAGGCTCGCTTGACCAAACAAGCCGACGGCCGTTACAGGCTCGAAAACTACGTCGCCGGGTTCCCCTTCCCCAACCCGAGCGGTCCCCAGAAGGCACTTGAGATTGCCGCCAATGTGACCTACCGGATGCAGGGCTATGCGGTGGCGGGCTTCCCCGACGCCGGCGCGGGTTCGGCTCCGTTTTACACCAAGGACCGCTTCGGCAACTGGTCGGTGGAAACGGTCGACTATCTCTATCGCCAGTTGGCGTACAACTGGGAGCCCGGAGTGGCGCGGATTGACCCAAAGGCCGCCGGCGCCTGGTACTCGGAATGGCTCATGGTGGAGACACCGGAGCAGTCGCGCTATACCGCTGTGCTGACGCTCTTCTGGCAGGACAATCTGAAAGACGAGGACGACTACGCGTTCGTGCCGGCGCTGCGCCGCTCGCTGCGCCTGTCGTCCTCGGCCCGCTGCGCGCCGCTGCTTGGCAGCGACATGGTCAAAGACGATCAGCGCGTGGGATGGAACGGCGGTGTTGGCAAATTCGACGCCGACTTCATTGGCGAGCGCAACATGCTCGGTCTGAACGACATGAACCCGAAGTTCTCCGGCAAATTCCCCGAAGAGTATGATGGGATGCTGGGATGGCCGAAGCCGTCGTGGGGAGATTGGGCGACTCGGCCCGCGTGGATCATCAACGTTCACCGAATCCCCGACCTGTCGGCCGGCTATTGCTACGGCAAGCGCGTGATGTACATCGACAAGCAATACTACGGGACGGACGCGGAAGACCTCTACGACTCCAACATGAAGCTGTGGAAAGTCGTCCAAGTGGGATCAGCTCCCGGCCCGCTCGACAATTACGGACAGCAGTTGGGCTTCAACGGCATCATCGAGGTCTATTGGGACGTGCAGAACGATCA
>JBOHWJ010000154.1:0-2901 GCA_050736495.1 Binataceae bacterium (SeqCode)
CGCAGGTAGCGAATCACATCGCGCGTAGCGCCTTCGAGCTTGACGATCGGGTAGCCGACGATCTGGCCAGGGCCGTGATAGGTGATTTGGCCGCCGCGCGAGACACGATAGACCGGAATACCGGGCCGCGGCCTCAGCAGGTAACGTTCGTCGGCGCCGCGCCCAAGCGTGAAGACGTGCTGATGTTCGAGCAGGAGCAGCGTGTCGCCGATTTCCCCGCGATAGCGCGACGCCACCAGCGCGTTCTGCAGGGCAAGCGCCGCCGCGTAATCGACCGTGCCGAGACGTGCCACCTTAAGCGTCGTCAGCCCGTCCATCGGATTAGTAGTTGATGGCCTCGCCCTCGGCCGCCAGCGCCGCCTCCATGATAGCCTCTGAGAGGGTGGGATGCGGATGCACCGTCTTACCGAGCTCGGCTGTGGTGGTTTCGAGCGTTTTGCCGAGCACGACTTCCGAGATGAGGTCGGTCGCGTGATGGCCGATTATCTGGCAGCCGAGCACTTCGCCATATTGCTTGCTCGCGACCAGCTTGACGAAGCCTTCGGTCTGATTGATGGCGACCGCCTTGCCGTTTGCGCGAAACGGCATGCGCCCGATTTTGACTTCGATTCCGCGCGCACGCGCCTCGGCCTCGCTGAGGCCGACCGTAGCGACCTCGGGCTCGCAATAGATGCAGCCGGGAATCGAGAGCAGATCGAAGCCGGGCTCCCGTATCCCGGCCATGATTTCGACTGCGGCGATACCTTCGGCGGAGGCCTTGTGGGCGAGCAGGGGCGGCCGGACGACGTCGCCGATCGCGTAGATAGTCGGGCTATTGGTGCGAAAGGAATCGTCAATTTTGATAAAGCCGCCACGCTCGATTTCAATTCCCACTTTTTCAAGTCCGAGGTTCTTGCTGAGCGGACCGCGTCCGACGGCGGCTAAGACCGCCTCGGCCTCGATAGTCTTGGCGGCGCCGGCGGCGTCGAGCGTCACGGACCATCCGCCATTCTCGCGCGCCATCGACTTGTAACCGTGGCCGAGCATCACGTTGACGCCGCGCTTGACGAAGGCTTTGCGCAATTCTTCGGCGATCTCGTGGTCGAAGCCGGGCAACATTTGCTTTTCGAGTTCGACGATCGTCACTTTGGCGCCGAAGGCCTGGTAAAAGTAGCCAAACTCGAGTCCGATGGCGCCGGCGCCGATGATGGCGATACTGGCGGGCAGATGATCGTGGACCAGCGCCTCCTTGCTTGTCATCATGCCGTCGCCGACCACCATTCCAGGGAAAAGCTTTTCACCCGAGCCGGTGGCGATTAGGATGCGCTCGGCCTCGATGGCCTCAGCCTGAGGTGCGGGTTTGTCCGGCGCCGGCATCAGCGCCACGGTATGCGGTCCGGCGATCGCGCCGATGGCCTCGAATAGATCGATCTTGTTTTTCCGCAGCAGATAGCGCACGCCCTTGGAAAGCGTATCGGCGGCTTTGCGGCTGCGCGCAATCACGCGTTTGAAGTCGAAGCTGATTTCGCCGACCTGGATGCCGTGTTCGCTGGCGGCGCCGCGAATCGATTCCATCGTTTCCGCGGAGTTAAGCAGCGCTTTGGATGGGATGCAGCCCCAGTTGAGGCATACGCCGCCCGGATTGTCGCGTTCCACCACGGCGACGCGCATCTTGAGTTGGCTTGCGCGAATCGCGCCGACATAGCCGCCGGGTCCCGATCCAATTACCACCAGGTCGTATCGTGAATTCGCCAAAGTTGTTTTCCTCTGTGCGCCGCGCGGCAAAATATGCGCGCGGATCGTGGGTATTCGGTGATCGACGCTCCGGTCAGACCAACAGACTCGCCGGGTTCTCGAGGAAGCGCTTAATCTCGTTGAGAAAGCGCGCTCCGATTACGCCGTCGATGATGCGATGGTCGCAGGCGACCGTCATCATCATCGTTTTGCCGACGCCCAGTTGGCCGTCGCGCACCACCGGGCGGTCCTTGATTGCGCTGACGGCAAGAATCGCCGCTTGCGGCGGCACGATAACAGCGGCGAAATGTTCGACGCCGAGCATACCCATGTTCGAGATGGTGAAGGTGCCGCCCGACAATTCATCGGCGGTGAAGCCGCCGCGTGCCGCCTTGGTGACCAGCCGATGGGCCGCGCGCGCGATTTCCGGCAGCGTCAGGCGTTCACATTGCTTGATCACCGGCACGATCAGTCCGTCCTCAACCGCCACCGCCATCCCGATATTGACGTTCGGAAATATGATGATGCCTTCTTCCTGGTAGCTCGCATTCATTCGCGTGTAGCGGCTCAACGCAAGCGCGGTTGCCTTGACGATGATGTCGTTGTAGCTGATGTCTTCGTCGAAAATCTCAGTCGCTTCGAGTGAGCTCTTGAGCTTTACCACCTCTTCCATGTCGACCTCGACGGTGACATAGAAGTGCGGAATTTCGCGCTTGGAGAGCGCCATCCGCTGCGCGATGGTCTTGCGCATCTTGGACAATTCTTCGCGCGTGCCCGGCAGGCCTTCACGCGGGGCGACCAGGCGGCGGAAGCGGAAGAGCTGTTGCTCGCGCAGGTAGTTGTCGACATCACGCTTGGTGACGCGGCTTTCGGGCCCGGTGCCATGAAGCTGCGTGATGTCGATGCCGGCTTCCTCGGCGGCGCGGCGCGCCAGCGGCGAGGCGCGGAGTTTGCTCGCGTCGGCACTGCGCGTGGAGGGAGTGATGGCGCTGGTGGCGACCGCTATTGCCTGACGCGGCGGCGCCGCGATAGCGGTCGGCGCGGCGGACGGGTTGGCACTCATCGCGGGGTGGAACTGAGGCGGAGCGGCGATGTTTACGGCGTCATCGCCGTCATCGCCGTGAGTATCGCGCTGCGCGGCCGGGCTTCGTTCGTCGTCGACGATCTGCGCTTCGGTTGGCCTGGCGC
>JBOHWJ010000155.1:0-6837 GCA_050736495.1 Binataceae bacterium (SeqCode)
TGGCGCGCCTTCACCGTGCTGACAATGGCCGGCGGCGGTGTTCGGTCGGCGCCGTAGGCAAAGCAGAAATCCGTGAATTCGAACGACTCGCCGACGAAGGCGTTGATATCGGCGGGTGCGCGCAAGCCGTACTTGCGCACGATCGCGGCCCATTCGGCGTTCTTCTTCGGCATCTCGTGCTGAAGCGACTGCTTTGCGGGAGCCCCAATTTTCATGCCGAGTGCGTCCGCGATGGTAGGCCACAACTCTGTCCACACGAACACGTCGCCGTTGGTGATATTGAAGGTTTCGTTGGCACAGGCTGGCGTCATCGCCGCCCATTCGAGCGCATGGGCGAGCAAATCGGCGTCCACCGCTTCAAAAATAAAAGCAGGACCACCGGGATAGGCGAGCGGCAAGCCGGCTTCCTTGCGCAAGGCGCCGTAAACGCCGATCGCGGGGATCACGTTGAGGTTGCCGCCGATCGCCTCGCCCACGACCAACTGCGGGCGCAGGATGGTAAAGCTCCACGGCCGGCCGGTCTGCTGCGCGCGCAAGTAGTCCTCCTGCAGCCAGTAGAAGTTTTCATGCGGATGACGCGGGGCGCGCTCGCGCGCCGGAATCGGAATCGGTTCGATGTGCACGCCATAGGCCTTGGTGCCCTGCAGCAGCGAGACGTGCCGCAGGCCTTTAGCGGCGAACACAAGCGGCTCGAACAGGTTGCGCAGCATAGCGAGGTTGGCTTCCATCTGGTCACGCGCGCGCCAGCCTTCGATGAGGCCGGGCTTCTCGAACAACGCGGCGTAAGCGAGATGGGTCACATCGGCCATCTGGCCGAAGACTTCCGCACAGCGTTTTTGATCGGTCAGATCGACCGAGATGAATTGGGCGCGATCGACGCCGGTGGGAATCCGGCGCGAGACGGCGACCACTTCCCAATCGTTGAGGGCGGCAAAATGGCGCACGGCGGCGTAGCCGACCAGGCCCGACGCGCCCGCGATGAGGATCTTTTTTTTGCTCGGCATGACTCAACTCCATCGCGCATGGTAGCCGCGCGGAATTTACGAACGTAATGATTTTCCGTTGCGCCCCGCGCCAAACCTGATTGCGGGCGCGGAGTCAGGTGCGAGCTGGATCAGCCGCCGGTCTTCTTTGCCGCGATCGTGCCGGTAAGCTCGTTCAGCATTTCGAGCGGACTCGCGGTCGCAAACTGTTCGCGGACCAACTCCGGCGTATTGGTCGCCGCCTTGTCGAGTTCGACCAGTTCCGGCGGCACGTACCAATGCAACTTGTCGGAATGATAGGCCTCCCAGGCAACCTTGGCGACCTCGATCGGCGCAATTGGGCGGAACAGACCCTCCTTGGACGCCTTCTCGATCACCGGACGCGGCACCAGCGGCGTATCGATGAGTCCGGGCAAGACGTCGGCGGCGCGCACGCCATAGCGGCGGAACTCGACCGCGAGCGCCTCGGTCAGTCCCTTGACCGCGTGCTTCGTGGCCGAGTAGACGGCGATCCCCGGCATCCCGTAGGTGGCGGATGAGGAGGAAGTGGTGAAGCAGAGCGACCCCTGCGTTGCCTTGAGCAAGCCGATCGCCGAATGAATGCCGTTCAGCACGCCAATAAAGTTGACTTGCACGACCCGCAGGCTGTCCTCGAACGGCACCTGGTCGAACAGGCCGCCGGAGCCGATGCCGGCGTTGTTATAGAGCATGTCCATCCGCCCGCCGGTGGCCATGCCGAATTCGGCGATCGCCTTTTCGTAGTCGCGCTTATCGGTAACGTCGAGCCGGCGAATGACGCAATTGTCCGCGCCGATTTCGGCTTCGAGGCTTTTGAGACCGTCCAGGTTGAGGTCGTAGGCGCCGACGAACCAGCCTTTGCCGCAAAAGAGCCTGGCGCCTTCGCGGCCCATGCCCGACGCGGCGCCGGTGATGAAGATGGAACTGCGTCCGTTTGCGTTTCCCATGATAGCCTCCCGACCTCGCAGCCGAAAAAAATTGCACGCGTGGTCGCCAAACAGCGACCGGTTTGCCGAGGATGATGTAGCTCTTATGCCGTTGCTTAGTCCAGCCGACTAGCCGCGGCTATTGCACGCGCAGCCACGGCGGCTTGCGCTTCACCACTTGCGCATAGACTGGACATGAAGTTGCGTGCGCGCCCGGCAGATAACCGGTGCTGATGAGAAACTCGCCGGTTATCTCGCCGCCGGTAAAAGCGAAGGTGCGCTTGAAGAGTTTTACCCATTCGGGCTTCGGCAGCGGATGCTGGCGGTCGAGCCACTCCGCGAACGAGCCGTGCTCATCGCGCAACGCGACGATCCGGCGCGCATTTTCGATCGCGGCGTCGACCTTGAGGCGGTTGCGAACGATACCCTCGTCGCCGAGCAGGCGCTTGCGCTCGTGAGCACCATAGGCGGCGACACGATCGACCTCGAAGCTGTCGAAGGCGGCACGAAAGTTATCGCGTTTGCGCAGAATGGTGAGCCATGAGAGCCCCGCCTGGTTGATTTCCAGCACCAGCCGCTCGAACAGCGACGCTTCGTCGCGCACCGGAAAGCCGTATTCGCCGTCGTGGTAGGGGCCGTGAAACGGATGGCCCGGCGCAATTTCGCAGTAGCTCATAACGCTTTCTATAATGGCCCGAGCTAAGCCGCGCCAGCATTGGCAAGGCGAAGATCGGCCAGTTTTGCGGTCGCTCTATTGTCACTGACACGCCGCCAAGAGTTGCGTTTCATGTGACCGCTCCCTACTGCATTGATGACTCCGTGTAGTGCTATGTCGCAATCCGCGTTTGTCTGCGTTCGTTTACAGTATAGCAACGTAACGCGACGATCCCGGCGTGGGCGATCCGCCGGCAAACCTGTCGTGGGGCAAACTAAGGGGCGGGCTAGGGCAGGCGCCGACGCGTGCCCATCAGGTAGATTCCGCCGGCCAGCGGCGTCGACAGCAGCAAGGCGAACACCAACCCGCCGATGACCGCGATCGCCAGTGGCTGCTGAACCTTGGCACCCGCACCCATTCCGAGCGCGAGCGGAAGCAGACCCGCCGCAGTCGCGAGCGTCGTCATCAGGATCGGCCGAATCCGGATACGGGCCGCTTCAAGCAGCGCGGCACGCGGCTCCGTTCCCGCACCGACCTCGCGTTCAGCATGGTCGAGCAGCAGGATGCCGTTTTTGGCGGTAATACCAGCGACCATGATGATGCCCATGAAGGACGATATGTTGAGCGTCATGCCGGTAAGCTCCAAGCCGATGAAGCTGCCCGCCAGGCATGAGAGCGCGCCGATTAGAGCGGCCAGCGCCGGCGCCAGCCGCGCGAACTCCCACACCAGCACCAGGAACATCGCGACGGTTCCAGCCACCAGCACCAGGGCGAGTTGATGAAAGGCGGTCTGTTGCTGCGCGTAAAGGCCGCCATACTCCAGCGTCACGCCGGCCGGTAATGCGAGCGAGTTGAGACTGGCCCGTACTCGCGCCATCGCGGTGCCAAGGTCGATACCCACGGTACGCGCGGTGACATCCACGACCGGACGGAGCCGTTCGCGATCGAGTTCGGTGCGCACGCCCATCGATTCAAGCGTAGTGACCATCGAAAGCGGCACCTCACCGCCGCCGGGCGTTCTGAGCAACACCCGCGGCAGCAATGCGAGGTCATGGTGGAAATCGGCGGGGTAACGAACCCGCACGCCGTAGAGGCGGTCACCGACGCGCAATTGCGTCGCCACGGTTCCCTGGATAACCGTCTGCAATACCGCGCGCACATCCTCGGCCGAAAGCCCGTAACGTTCGGCCGCGGGTTGGTTGACCAGCACCTGTACTTCGGGACTGCTCAAGACGAGGCCGTTGAAGACATCGACGAGGCCGGAAATCTTCGTGAGGCGGCCCGCGATCTGGCGGGCGGTCGTCTCGATGGAAGCCTGGTCGGCGCCGAAAACTTTCACCACGATCGGTTCGGGATTGCCCGACAAGTCGCCGATCAGATCCTGCAGCACCTGCGAGAATTCGATATGTACATTCGGCAGCACCGATAAGATTCGCCGACGCATCGAATCCATAATCTGTCCGATACCACGCGTGCGGTTGTGCTTGAGCACCACCGAGATGTCGCCGCGGTTCGACTCGGTGAGAAAAAATCCCAATTGCGTGCCGGTGCGGACCGAATATGCGGTGACCTCGGGCGTGGTTTTCAATATCCCCTCGACCTTCCCGAGCAGCGTCTCGGTATCCGCCAGCGTGCTCTGCGGCGGCGTGATGTAATCGAGGGTGAAGGCGCCTTCATCGAGCGCGGGCAGATAGTCAGTGCCAACCACGCGATAGAGTACACCCGCGAGCACCAGCGACGCGGCGGCCGCGGCCAGTGCGAAGGCCGGCACCCGGATGAATGGCCGCATACTAATGAGGTAGCCCTCGCGCACCACGCCAAACAGGCGCCCAGGCTCGCGCGCGGCGCGGCGCAGGCGCGAAATCGCGATTTCGAGCGCCGGCGTGAAATAGAGCGCGAGGATCAACGATACGAACAGTCCGCCGCCGAGCGTGAGCGCGAGCGCACGGAAGAATACGCCGGTGACGCCGGAGAGGAAAATCAGCGGCAGGAATATCACGATGACGGTAGCGGTCGAGGCGATGAGCGGGCGCGTCAGCTCGGCCAGCGCCGTGCGGATCGCCTCGTCAGTGCCAATACCGCCGGCGTGCGCGCGATGAATCGCCTCGATCATCACGATCGCGTCGTCGATAAACAGCCCGATACCGGCGGCCAGTCCGCCCAGCGTCATCATGTTGAAGGTCATGCCGGTCGCCTTCATCACGACGAACGTGATCGCGATGGTGCAGGGCACCACGAAGGCGGCGACGATCGCGCTGAGCGCACTAAGCGTGAACCCGAACACTACCGCGACCGCCAGAATGAGGCCGAGGACAATGGCATCGCGCACGCTGCTGAACGATTCGCTCACCAGCGCCGCCTGATCATAGGAGACCGAGAACTGGACATCCGGATAACGCGCGCGCATCTGGTCGATGACCTGATGCGCCTGGTCCGAAATCAGCACGGTCTTGCCATCGGACTGGCGCGAAACGCTGACCAGCACCGCCGGACCGCTTTCGCTGGAGGTTCGGATATAGTCTTCGCGAATGCCCAATTCGACCGTGCCGATATCGCGGACGTAGACCGGCTGGCCGTCGATTTTCGCGATCGGCAGCGCGGCCAGTTGCTGCGCCTCGTGCAGATCGGTGGTCACGACCGTCAGTAGCATGCGATGCGCGTCGGTCACACGGCCGGCCGACGCGATAACGTTGGCCTTGGCCAGGCCGGCAACGACGTCCTGCGGCGAGAGCTTGTGCTGTAGCATCCGCGCGGGATCGAGCCGCACCACGAACTCGCGATATTTGCCGCCGATGATCTCGACACGGTAGACACCGGGAATCCGGTGCATGCTCGGGGTGATGTCGTACTGCGCGATATCGGTCAATTCGGGCAGGGTGCGATCGTGCGAGCTCACGTTGATGTTAATGATCGGGAAGGTCCCGGTCGTCAGCAGGCGCGAGCCGATGGTGGTATCGGCGGGCAGCGTCGAACGCACCTCGCTGACCGCGCTGTTGAGCAACTGGAAGCTCGCAACCGGGTCGCTCCCCTCGGCAAAGGTGACATCGACCTCCGAGCTTCCGCGCGTGGTGGTCGAGCGCACCAGGCTCACGCCGGCCACACCGTAGGCGGCCTCTTCGAGCGGCCGCGTGACTTCGACCAGCATCTGGTTGGCCGGCAGATCGCCGCTGTCGGCGAGAATGATCGCGCGCTTGAACTGCATTTCGGGAAAGACCGCGCTCGGAATCGAAAAGGCGAGGATCACGCCGAGGATGGTCGCCGCCGCGACCGCGCACAGCGCCAGTATGGAATTGCCGCGGTTCAATTTTGCGCGACCGCCACGCTGACTTTGAGCCCGTTGGAGAGCGCATAGCCACCCGAAGTGATGACGATATCGCCGCGCTGGAGCCCAGCGGTCACCTGCACCTTACCCGCAGTGCGGATTCCGATCGTGATCGGCGTCCGCTGAGCGCGGTCACCGTTGCCGGCGACGAATACGTAATAACCATTGGTCGCCGCATTCTGGAATAATGCCGCCGGCGGGATGACGAGCGCGCCGGCTACATAGGCGGTCGTGACCATTACTTCGACCGGCGCGCCGGCCTGAACGATGCGTTCACCGCCGCTGAACTCGATTCGCGCCGGCGAACTCGCGCCACTCTGGCTGAAGCTGGGCGAGAGCGCGGCCACGCGCGCGCGATACTCGACTCCGGGACCGAGCGGAGAAGTCACGGTCGCGCTCATTCCGGGTTTGACCATTGAAAGGTCGCCAATCGGGACCGATGCTTCGACATACACGCTCCGGGGATCGATAAGGTCCGCGAGCGGATCGAGATCGGCGACCATCTGGCCGCTGCTCACCAACGGCTGCGCGACCACCGCGTTCTCAGGCACGGTCACCGGCACGCCCCGCGAATGCGTGTATGGTTTGACTGAACGAGCGAGCGACGCGGCTTCGGCCGGGTCAATCCTTTGCGCGACGGCAAGGCCATTTTCCGCCGCTTCGACCTCGCGGCTGAGTACATGGCCGACGACTTCGCCGCGCCGCACACGATCGCCGTTCCGTAGGTTGAACCCGATCACACGGCCGGCCGTCGGTGCGCGCAGCGAAATGTGACGTTGCGCGACGGTCGTGCCCAGCAACCGAATCTCCGCGCGTATCGGGGCGACACGCACCCTCGCGCCCGTGACCGACATTACAACCGCCGGCGCCGCCGATCCGGCGTCGCCATTATTGCCGCCGCCGCCACATCCGCTAGCGCAGCCCAGCATTGCG
>JBOHWJ010000156.1:0-9049 GCA_050736495.1 Binataceae bacterium (SeqCode)
GGAACGTTGAACGCGCATGCGCGCGGGGTTGGAGGCCAGGAGCCGCAGCGCGAGCGTGATGCGTTTGTGGCGTTTCTCAGCCGCGACCTGCTTCCCCATGCCCGCGGCGAGGAACGCCACCTCTATCCGCTCGTTGACACGCTCGTGCGCCAGCACGAAAAGCCAACCGCGACGATGATGGTCGATCATGAGTTTATCACTGATTACGTGGTTCGAATCGCAAAGATAACCCATGAGCTCGAGGGCGCGGCCGAGGACGAACGACGGCAACTACTAAGACAGCTACGGGATCTCGCCATACGGCTCGACGCGGTGTTCGAGCTTCATCTGGCCAAAGAGGAGCGGGTTTATCTGCCTCTCATTGAAGAGCACGTGGACGAGGCGGTCCAGCGGGGCGTGCTGGAAGCTATTCACAACGATCAGAAGGAGGACGCAATAATGCCAAACGATCAGCCACTGGATGTGCGCAACGTGGTGCCACGCGAACGTCACACACGCATCTTCGACACGTTCAACAACCTCAAGCCGGGCGATGCGTTCGTGCTCGTCAACGACCACGACCCGCGACCGCTCTACTATCAGTTCGAAGCGGAAAATACGGGTCAGTTTTCGTGGGACTACTTGGAGCAGGGGCCCGAGGTTTGGCGTGTGAGAATTGGCCGGCGCGGCTAATCGCGCGGCGAGGTGAAGAGCCGTGACCGAGCAAGACATCCTGCAAGCACTGCATGAAGTGAACGATCCCGAGGTGGGCGTCAACATCGTCGATCTTGGGCTCGTCTATAGCACGGAAATAACGGACGAGCGGGTACGGATCGTGATGACCATGACGACGCCAGCCTGTCCGATGCATTCCTACCTCACGGAAGAGGTGCGGGCGGTTATCCTCGGTCAAATCGAGCAAGCGCGGGACGTCGAGGTCGAGCTGGTCTGGGATCCGCCGTGGTCGCCTCAGATGATCTCGGAAAATGGCAGGCGACAGCTCGGCTGGGCCTGAACAAGACCGATAGGGAGGTCGCGCGATGAAATCAGGTGAGCGATCAAATGCCGACAACGCGCCAACGAGGGTTTGCGCGCTCTCGACGTTCTGAGCGCAGCCTTCATCGCCGACGCCGACGGAGACCACAGCGTTCAGCTATTCGGATTTCCGTGGCACAGACTTCTCCCCACGTGCCGGCCATGAGTCTGACCGCTGGCTAGCGGGGGAAATGCGATGAACCTGGTTGCGGAATGGCTTGCGCACTTACGCTCGAAGGAATCGCGACGACAGGTCCGGAGCTCTCGGCGTCGCCTGTCAACGGCGGCGATTTGACTCACTTGGGCTATCAGACGGACGGCCCCGAAGGAGAAGAAGATGGCTGATTTCTACGTAAAAGATGCGGCCAAGCATCGTCAGAAATTGCGGCACTTGAAACCGGAGACGGCGCAGGCCTTCGCCACGTTCAGCGAGGTCGTATTCAAGGACGGGGCGCTTTCGAGCAAGGTTAAGAACCTGATTGCGATTGCCGTGGCGCACGTCACCCAATGTCCCTGGTGCATCGATGGCCACGTGCGCGGCGCGAAGCGGTTTGGCGCCAGCGATGAAGAGATCGCGGAAGCCATCTACGTGGCGGCCGAGATGCGCGCCGGTGCCGCTCTCAGCCATGCGGGAATCGCGATGGCGGCGAGCGAAGGCCAGACACAATAGGTGATTTCGCGGATCGGCCGCCCTTCACGATGATCGTGCCGCGCAACACCATCAACCGGGTGAGCGACGGCACTCGCATGATGCCATAAGGAGAAAGTTGAGTGTCAGGCACAACTCAGTTCGCAGAAGTCTTCAAGAATGAACATCGCGCAATCCGCGATTCACTACTCAATTTGATCCAGGCTTTTCGCAACCGCGACGTGTCGAAGGTGAACTATTTCTTAACTCAGGCTGCGGCACTGGCGGGGCCTCATTTTCGCTACGAAGAGGAGGCCTTTTACCCGGCTCTAATCGACGTGCTCGATGAAGAGCAGGTGCGGAAGCTCATAAGCGATCACGATCGTGCCATCGATGCGGCTCGCAACCTGGCGCGGCTTGCGGCGCGAAATGAGCTTACCGAGCAGGACGCTCAGAGCGGCGCCAAGTATACGCGAAGTCTTCTTCCACATGTCTTTGAGTGCGACGGTCTTTCGATTATGGCCGAACTCTTGCCGGAAGAGGCGATGCGGCAGGTTTTGGACTCGCGAGACCATTCGCGCGGCGCGAACCTGGATCTCCTGCGCTGGGCCAACACCGCACGTAGCCATACAGCAGCCCCCGAGTCTGCTTGAGTCTCCGGTCGGGAAAGGAGCCACTTATGCCCTGGGTCATAACAAGGCTTTGCGTTGACTGCCTGGACACCGGATGCGTCAGCGTTTGTCCGGTCGATTGCATCTACGAATATGTGGGTGAGGACCGCGAGCATTTTCCCAACCAACTCTACATCAATCCCGACGAATGCATCGATTGCGGCGCGTGTGAGCCCGAGTGCCCCTGGCAGGCGATTTATGAGGAGCCTGCGGTTCCCGAGTTGTTCAAGGACGATATCGCGCTGAACGCCGAGACGGTCGAGGTGCCCGGCCAGTTTCGGGTCAAGCAGTTTGTGGAAGAACCCGCTCCGACTCCGGAACAGATCGTGGACAACAAGCGCAAATGGGGGCTCGACGCGAGTTCATAACACTTAAGAGACCGGGGGTAACCGAGATGGCGGAATACACGCACGAATGGCTTTGCCAGCAGATCGTCGACAATGCCGGGGACGCGATCATCTTCGGAGACGCCGAGGGCAAGGTGCGGCTGTGGAACGCCGGCGCCGAGAGAATCTTCGGCTTTCGCGCCGACGACATCATGGGTAAATCGATGGATTTGATCATTCCCGAAAATCTCAGGGAGCGCCACGCGGAGGGGTACGAGGAGGCGATGAGGACCGGGCGCACTCAATATAGCCGGAATTTGCTGGCAGTACCGGCGATGCGCAAGGACGGAACGCGTATCTCCATTGAGTTCACGATCGTTCTGATCCGGGGTGCGGATGGAAAGCTTCTGGGGCCTGCGGCGATCCTCCGCGAGGTCACGGCGCGATGGAATCGGGACAAGCATCTACGCAAGCGCCTCGCGGCTCTTGAAGGGACGCTTGCGAAACCCGCTGAAGTTGCGAAGCCGGTTTCATAGCCGAAGAGGAAAGCTGTCATGACGCCGCGACGGTTCAGACCGCCCACCGTCACCTCCGCCGCAAGAGGTAATGCCCGGATGGAGCCCGAGTACAAGCATGAGCCGAGCAAGCGGAACTGACGCGGCGGTTAGGCGCGCTGCCGATACCGCGCGTCCACCGGCGCGTGCCAAGTTCAAGTATGGGCGCTTGCCGCTTCTCGGGATCTCAATATTCGCATTACTGGCGGCGCTGTGGGCCGGTCTGTTGCGCCTCGGATGGAGTCTGCCGGTGCTTCAGCCTGGGCTTTACGTAGCGCACGGCCCGCTGATGGTATGTGGCTTTCTAGGTACGCTGATAAGCCTTGAGCGCGCGGTGGCGCTCGGAAAGAGCTGGAGTTACGCCGCGCCGGTGCTGAGCGGCGCCGGAGCATTCGCCCTGATAGTGGGTGTGCCGGACCCGGTTGGGCCGTTGCTTATCACTTTGGGCAGCCTCGGGCTGATCGCGAGTTTCGTAGCGATAGTCCATCGCCAGATGGCCTTGTTCACCGTCACGATGGCACTTGGCGCGGTCGCCTGGTTTACAGGAAACTGTCTGTGGCTCGCCGGCCTGCCTATCATGAAGATGTTCTTCTGGTGGACCGGCTTCCTCGTCTTGACCATCGTCGGCGAGCGGCTCGAGTTGAGCCGGCTCACCGGGCTCGGCGAGCACAATCGCGCGGGTTTTTTGATTGCCGTGGCTCTTTTTCTCGCCGGCCTCGCGCTTGCGTCGCGTGACGCCGCCACAGGGGTTCGGCTAGCCGGTGTCGGAATGTTTGCGATGGCGGCATGGCTGTCGCGTTATGATCTCGCGCGCCGCACCGTGCGGCGGCAGGGGCTTCCACGCTTCATCGCAGTGAATCTGCTTGCCGGTTATTTCTGGCTCGGGGTTGGTGGAATTGCGTGGTTTTGGTTTGGCGATAACCTGACAACATTTCATTACGACGTGATGCTACACGCCGTGTTTCTGGGCTTCGTCTTCTCGATGATCTTCGCCCACGCGCCTGTGATCTTCCCCGCGGTGCTGCAAAGGCCGCTGCCCTACCGCGGAATTTTCTACTCGCATTCGATACTACTGCATCTGTCGCTGCTTTTGCGCATTGGCGGTGACTTGGCGGGCTCATACGCGGCATACGAGTGGGGCGGCTTTCTAAACGTGCTAGCCGTGTTGTTGTTTGTTGGGAACACCGGACATGCCGTCGTCTCCGGGATACTAAGAGGGCACCGATACGTATCAACCGGAGCGGCGTCGAGTCAGCGGATAGTATAGTGATGCAACGCAAGAATGCATTTCTCGCTTATGACGAAATCAAAATTGCCGAACGTGATTGGCTCGCGGCGGGCCTCATGTGGATGGCTCTCGGTGCCGTGGCGCTGGGACCATTCGCCGCCGCCGCAAAGGCGGGGCGCATTTTGTTCGTATTCGCCCTCGCGCTGCACACCATCGAGGCGTTGTACGCGGCATTTCGCGCCCAGCGCGCCGGACTCAATGCGCGGATCTGGCTTCTGAGAACAATGGTGCTGGGTTCGCTCGCCTTATTGGCGTTGGCGCACTTTAAAAAAGCACCCCGCGTGAGGCGAATACGATGACTTATGGATGGTTTATCAGCGCGCTGGTGCTGCATGTGCTTGCGGTCGTGGTATGGATCGGCGGCATCGCGGCGGTCGCCACCGTAATGTTTCCAGCGATGCGCGGCGCCGATTCCGTTGAGCGCAAGATATCGCTGTTCCATCAGGTGGAGCGCCGCTTCCGCCCACAGGCGAGGATCGCCTGGCTCCTGGTTGGTCTGAGCGGTTTTTACATGGTTTATGTGCTCGACGCATGGACACGATTCGCGGAAGTCCGTTACTGGTGGATGCAGGCGATGGTGGCGCTGTGGGTAATCTTCGGATTGATGCTGTTTGCCGTCGAGCCACTGGTGGCCGGACCGCGCCTGGAACGCAAACTGGCAACCGACCCGGCCGCGGCTATTGCACGGATGGAGGCACTGCACTGGGTGCTACTGGTGCTGAGCCTGCTAGTTATCGCCGTTGCCGTTGCAGGCACTAATGGTGCGTTATGAACGCTAACCTCGTTAAGAACCTTGGCGCAACGTCAAAAGGATACGCTATTATGAATTTACACCGTCCAAACGCGGCTCCGCACAATGAAACGCATTCCGATCAATCGTCGCGCGGACGTCTCTATAAGTTCATGGCGAGCGAACACGCGCGCCTTGATCATCTGTTAGGCGAAGCGTCCGAGCGCGCAGGCATAGCGGTTATCGAGAGCTACCAGCAGTTTCGCGAAGGTCTGCTCAGACACATCAGCATAGAGGAGAAAATCCTCCTGCCTGCGGCGCAGCGCTGCGGAGGCGGAGCGCCGCTCCCGCTAGCAGGAAGACTTAGGCTGGATCACGGCGCGTTGGCGACCCTGATGATGTTGCCGCCTTCGGGTTCCACTTTTAGAGCCGTACGGGCGGTGCTCGATGCGCACAATCCCCTCGAAGAGAGTCCTGGCGGCGCATACGAAAGATGCGAAGGCCTGATCGGACCCGAATTGGATGATTTGTTGGTGCGATGCGAGATCGCGCCGCAGGTGCCTGTGTCGCCGTGGGTCGACAGTTCCAAGGTTGTCGCAGCGGCACAGCGCGTGCTGCTGCGTGCAGGTTACGGCAGCATTCTGCTGAATGACCGGCAGAATCTCCTAAGATGATGGACTACATGCGTGGACCGAGGAGGATCGAACTTATGAGAGGAATAGTTGGGAAAGTTCTTCGTTTGCTTCTGATGAGCCTGCTTGCTGGCGCCATTTTTGTGTTGGCGAACGGACTGTCTGGCACGGCGCACGCCGCGGGCAAGACCGTCGTCGTCACGATGACGGACAAACCGCCTACTTACGTTCCCGAAAAGCTCACGATAAAGGTGGGCACGACTGTGGAGTGGAAAAATAACGCGAAGACCCTCCACGACGTGACGACTGACGTAACCGCGGTTCAAAACAAAAGTGACGTGTCTTTGCCGCCGGGTGCCAAGTCTTTCGATTCGGGGTTTATGACTCCTGGCGTTAGCTGGAGTCACACCTTTACCGTTCCCGGGCACTACAAGTACGCGTGTATCCCACACGAAAAGGATCACATGGTTGGCGAGGTCACGGTGACTAAATAGCCCGATTCCCCAGAAGGGTTTCATCCATGGCAGAAACCGTAATTCTTGAAGTGGCGCGCTTCTCCCCCGAATCCGAGCGGCAGCCGCGATTTCAAACGTTTGAAATCCCATACCGGCCGGACTGGATGGTGCTCGATGCGCTAAACTATATCAAGGATCAACTCGACGGCTCGCTTACATTCCGCTGGTCCTGCCGTATGGGCATTTGCGGTAGTTGCGGGATGATGATCAACGGCCGGGAATGGCTCGCGTGCGAAAAGCGCATAAGTGAGTTTGCTTCAGCGGGGCGCATCCAGGTCGCTCCGCTGAAGCACTTCCCGGCTATTCGCGATCTCGTCATCGATATGACGGACTTTCTCGATAAGCTCGAAAAGATTCAGCCATGGCTAGTCCGGAACGAGGGCACGCTTCCCGCGGGTGAGTTCTTGCAAACGCCCGCCGAAGCCGAGACTTATAAGCAGTACAGCATGTGCATCAACTGCATGTTGTGCTTCTCGGCCTGTCCGGTGTATGGGCTCGACCCGTCCTTCGCGGGGCCCGCAACCATCGCCCTGGCGCAGCGGTGGAACATGGATTCGCGTGACCAGGGGAAGGCTGTTCGAGGCGATATTCTCTCGCAACACGATGGTATCTGGGACTGCGTCGTGATCGGCGAATGCTCGGTGGTCTGCCCCAAGAACGTCGACCCGTCGCTGGCCATCCAGCAATACAAACTCTCGGCAACCACGGAATGGTTCAGGTCTTTTCTGCCGCCGCGGAACAAAACGTAGCGGCTTTTACAATGGAGACGTACAATGAGCGACCCCGCAACGACAACTCAATTAAGCGAACCGACTCTAAATCCGTCGGCGCTATCGTTTCTGCATAGCTCACCCAAGAATCTTCTCATCGGCGGCAAGTGGGTGCCGGCGAAATCCGGCAAGACTTTCGAGACCATCAATCCCGCCAACGAGGAAGTGCTGGCGCTGATCGCCGAAGGCGACAAAGCTGACGTGGACGAAGCGGTCAAGGCGGCGCGCAAAGCATTTGAAGAAGGCCGGTGGCCGCGCGTGAGTCCTCATCAGCGCACGCGCTACCTCTTAAAGCTTGCCGACCTGATCGAGCGGCATGGCGACGAATTGTCCGAGCTCATCACGCTGGATAACGGCAAACCGATTTCGGAGTCGATATCGGAGGTCGCACGAACCGCCGAAACGTTCCGCTACTATGCGGGTTGGGCGACCAAATTCTACGGCGAGACCAATCCTTCGGATCCGAGCCTCTTCAACTACACGGTGCGTGAGCCGATCGGCGTGTGCGGTCAGATTATTCCCTGGAATGGTCCGCTCTCCACGGTGAGCTGGAAGGTCGCCCCGGCTCTGGCCTTTGGCAACACCATCATATTGAAACCCGCCGAACAGACTCCGCTCCCCGCGCTTCGTCTGGGAGAGTTGATTCTCGAGGCGGGCTTGCCTGAAGGCGTGGTCAATATCGTGACCGGCTTCGGACCCACCGCGGGAGCCGCGATCGCGGCGCATCCCGACATCGACAAGGTCGCTTTCACCGGCTCGACGGAAGTTGGGAAGCTCATTCTTCAGGCCTCCGCTGGCAATCTGAAGCGGGTGTCGCTGGAGCTGGGTGGTAAATCGCCCAACGTAATATTTCCCGATGCCGACGTGGAACGGGCGGCGGCTGTTTCAGCCGCCGGTATCTTCCGCAACCAGGGAGAAGTCTGCTGCGCGGCGTCGCGAATGTTGGTGCAGGAAGGCATCTACGACGAGTTTGCCGAGCGGATCTCGCAGAGAGCCGCCGAAATAAAACTCGGGCAACCACTGGATCCGGCGACGACCATGGGTCCGCTGGTGTCGAAAGAGCAGCATGAACGCGTGCTCGGCTACCTCGGCGTCGCCGGTCGCGAAGGCGCGTACGCCAAAGCAGGAGGTGTGCGCGGGCCGCAGGAAAAGGGCTACTTCGTGCAGCCGACAATTTATACCGGGGTCAAGAATACCATGACGATTGCCCGCGAGGAGATCTTTGGCCCCGTTGCGGTCCTGATCCCGTTCAAGGATGAGCATGACGCGGTGTTGCAAGGCAACGACACCACCTACGGGTTAGCGGCCGCAGTATGGACCCGGGACATTGCTCGAGCGCACAGGGTGGCTCGTACTCTGAGGGCCGGATCGGTCTGGATCAACTGTTACGGCAGGATCGATCCGATCTCCCCCTTCGGCGGCTATAGGCAATCGGGCTTCGGACGAGAGCTTGGCAAACACTCCATCGACCTCTACACACAGATCAAATCGGTCTACGTGAAATTATAGGCGTTTGTCAGAGCGCATACCTGTAAAAGCGTATCGAAGGAGTACTCGTATAGCCGCTGCGAAAAATAGCGCTCGCATCCGGGCGCAGGCATGATACAGGACTGTCCCGCGGTGGGATGTAAGTGACAAGACTGAAAGTGCGCGCGCTTATCAACGACGCACGCATTTTTACGATGGGTGAACTCGATTCAGCTGTTTCGATGTCATTGCCAAAAAAGTGCGATGGAGGCATCGGTGATGATCGTCATCAAACGAGCTTACGATCCCGAAAGCCGCGCTGACGGCACTCGAATATTGGTGGATCGCCTGTGGCCTCGCGGCCTCAAGAAACAGGAGGTCCACACTGAAAAATGGATGCGAGAACTCGGGCCGAGCACTGAGCTCAGGCAATTCTTTGGCCACGATCCCTCTC
>JBOHWJ010000157.1:0-5339 GCA_050736495.1 Binataceae bacterium (SeqCode)
CACCATCTGCGCGCCGGTGAGGCGTTGCACAATTGCGTGAACCAGGACGCGATCGCCAGCCGCTAGCCACCCGTAATTGCGGCCGGGCTCCGTCCGCACTTGGAATCGTCAGAGCTGTTCAACCACAGTGGCGATCCCCTGCCCTATCCCGATGCACATCGTGGCGACCCCTAGTGCGGTCTCGCGGCGAACCATTTCATGAACCAGCGTGACGAGCAGACGCGCACCCGAGCATCCGAGCGGATGGCCCAGCGCGACTGCTCCGCCGTTCACGTTAAGCCGTTCCTCGTCGATCTTGAGGTCGGTATTGCAGGCGAGCACCTGCGCGGCGAAAGCTTCGTTGATTTCCCACAAGTCGATGTCGTCGACCTGAAGGCCGGCGCGTTGGAGCGCTTTGTGCGTCGCCGGTACGGGCCCCCATCCCATTATTTCCGGACGCACGCCCGCAACCGCCGTCGACCGAATTTTTGCCCTGGGCTTGAATCCCAGCGCGTGCGCACGTTCGGCACTCATCAGCAGCACCGCGGCGGCGCCATCGCTTATTTGCGAGGAATTGCCCGCCGTTACCTGGCCATCGGGCTTGAACGACGGTTTAAGTGAAGCGAGCTTGGCCAGATCGGTTTCCGGCCTCGGTCCCTGGTCGACATCGACGGTCGGTCCGCCGGGAAGTTCGACCGGCACGATCTCCTGTTTGAAGCGCTCGCGTGCGGCGACCGCGCGCTGATTGGATCGCAACGCGAACTGGTCGGCATCCGCGCGCGTGATTTTGTACATTGCGGCCAACCGCTCCGCCGTCATTCCCATCAGGAACATGTCGGGCGGAAACATCTCCAGCAGCTTCGGATTCGGGTTGACGCCCGCGCCCATCGGAATACGCGTCATGTGTTCGACGCCACCGGCGAGCACGACTTCGCCCGCGCCGCACATAATCTCGAATGCGCCGAAGTTAACCGCCTGCAGGCTCGACCCGCATTGACGATCGACGGTGGTGCCGGCCACTTCGACCGGCAGGCCGGCGAGCAATGCAATCATGCGTCCGATATTGAGGCTTTGCTCGCCTGACTGATTGGCGCATCCCCACACCACGTCCTCGATCTCGGCCGGGTTGAGCGCGGAATTTCGTTCGAGGATGCTTCGCACACACTTCACGCCGAGGTCGTCGGCGCGAATATCTTTGTAATAGCTCTGGTCGCGCCCGGCGCGGCCAATCGGTGTGCGTATCCCATCTACGATTACGACTTCACGCATCGGCATGTCCCCTATGTTTTCAGACCGCCCTGTGCTGGCGGCGGACATCATATGGCGGCGATAGTTTCGCGACTACCGAGCGGATCATAACCCGCCCGCCGCACTCATGACAGACGGCCTCGGCGCGCAATGCCGCTACGGTATCGGCAACCCCTTCAACCGACGCGAAAGCGCCGGTTGACAATAGGCTTGGAGACGCGACAAGCCTTTACTATAAGAATCTCCGCGGCGGCCAGAGGAAACCTATGAACACCGGTGACAAATTGGCGGGCGGTAAGTCGGGATCGAAGACCGCGGTTAGCCGCCAGTACGAGCCATATATCGAGGCCGGCTGGGGCTTCAAAAACGCGTGGTACCCGGCGTTGTTCGGCGCGGAATTGAAGGAAGGCGAGCTCAAGGGCGTCGTCATGGCGGGACACGAGATCGCGCTGCGCCGCGCCAGGGGCAAGGTCTACGCACTGACGGACCGCTGCGCGCATCGGGGCGTCAGAATCTCGGCGCGGCCGACCTGCCTCACCGATGACACCATCACCTGCTGGTATCACGGTTTCACCTACAACCTCGGTGACGGCGTGCTCAAAACGATCGTCGCCTCACCCGACGATCCACTGATCGGCAAGGTCAGAATTCGCACCTACCCGGTCGAGGAGCGCGCCGGCATCATCTTCGTATTCGTCGGCGACGAGGATTATGCACCGCCGCCACCGCTCACCGCCGACATGCCGATTCACATCAGCGACGACGCCAACCCGGTCGCGCATATTCTCGACAACGACGTTTACGTCCGCGGCATTCACCGCCTCGGCAATTCCAATTGGCGCCTCGCGGTCGAAAACGGCTTCGACCCCGGCCATCTGCTGATCCATTGGGACAACATCATCATCGCCGCGACCGATCGCGTGATGGGACTCGGCGCACAGCCGCTCAGCGAGGACGCGATCAAGATTATCGACGAGCCCGACGGCCCCAAGGGCATGATGAATATGTATAACACTCCCACCTACAAGTTTTACCGCGAGAACAAGGCCATCGGGTTCAGATCGCCGGGCACCAAGCCATACTATGCGCGCACCTCCGTTTACTTGCCCGGATTGTTGCTGGTCGAGCATTGGCCCGCCCCCGGATGGGCGCAATACGAATGGTACGTGCCGACCGACGACAGGCATCACGAATACTGGGAGGTACTGGTCGGCCATTGCCGCAACGAGCAGGAACGCAAGCAAGCCGATTACCTCTACGACCACTTCTTCGAGCCGCTCGCACTGCGCGATTTCAACGACAACGACCTGTTCGCACGCGAGGCGATGCAGGAGTTCTACGAAAATCGCGACGGCTGGAACCAGGAGACGCTGTGCGCCTTCGACGACGCGACCATCGTGTGGCGCAAAGTCGCCGCTCGCTTCAACCGCGGGATCCAGGAATCGCCGCGGCGCAATCATAATTCGCGCTGAGCGGCGGGAGGTTCGCATCGATGGCCGCGGAGACCAGCACGCAGGAGGCCGGCGCGCCGCGCAAGGTGACGTTTTGCTTCGACGACGGCGTCGAAAAGGAAGTTGCCGTCGCACACGATGAATTCGTGCTCGACGCCGCGCTGCGGCAAAACGTTCCCCTGGTCCATCAATGCCGTTCGGGAAGCTGCTCGACCTGTGTCGCCCAACTGATCGCCGGCAACGTCGAGATGACGCACGAACGCTCGACCTCGTTGATCGCGGCCGAGGCGGCCGAGGGCAAGCGGCTGTTGTGCAGCGCGTACGCGCGCGCCGACAGCGCGGTGCGTCTGAGCTACCCGAGCACGCTCATCTATGAGGGCGCGCCGCGCGTTTTCGCGGCGACGGTCGGAGCGCTCGAATGGCCGGCTGAAACCGTCGCGAAGCTCACGCTCGAGCTTAGCGGTGGCGCGGATTTCGCATTCCACAGTGGACAATACGTGCGCGTGCGCATACCCGAAACGGATCAGTGGCGCTCGTATTCGATGGCGTCGGTGTCACGCGACGTGCCCATCCTTCAATTCCTCGTCCGTATCATTCCGGGCGGCGCGATGTCTGAATATCTGCGCGGGCGCTGCCACGGCGGCGATGCGCTGGAAGTCGAAGGGCCGCGCGGCGCTTTCATTTTGCGCGAGAGCCGCGCGCCGCACATCTTCGTCGCCGGCGGCACCGGATTGGCTCCGATCCTTTCAATGATCGACGCGATTCGCCGCCACTCCGGCGCAAGGCCGTCGATGACGCTCAGCTTCGGATGCGCCAGCGACGCGCAATTCTTCTATCGCGACGAAGTCGAATTGCGCCAGTGGTGGATGCCGTCGCTAAAGCTGATTCTGAGCGCGGATCGCGTCGGGAGTCCGGAGTCAGGATTGATAACCGGCACGCCGGTGGCCGCACTCGGCCATGTATCGGTAGGCGACGGCGCGACCGTCGCCTACCTATGCGGGCCGCCGCCGATGATCGCCGCGGCGCGCAAGCGGCTGGAGGAATTGGGCGTCAAGCCGGAACATATCTATGCCGAGAATTTCGTTCCCAGTTGAGCCCGCGCCGCGCGGCAATTGTACCTCCGCGCGCGAAAGGAGCAATGTTTCCGATGACTACGGAAACCCGGCAGGTTCCCTTCTCGGTGGAACAAGAGAGGTGGTACGGCGACGCCTGCGCGCGGCTCAACGCCGGACGCCTCAAACAGCTTCTCCTCGAACTCATCGATATTCATAGCCCCACCGGCGCCGAGCGCGAGGCGAGCGAGTTTATGGCGGTGTGGATGCGCGAGCGCCTCGGCGGTCGCGTCTTCTACCAGCCTATCAACGAGGACACTGGCAATGCGGTTGGCGAACTACGTGGCCGCGGCGGTGGCGCGACGCTGCTGTTCTACGCGCCGATCGATACGCACCTCGAAGGCGATCCCGATCGCGATGTCCCGTGGGCCGGTCCCATGCTGCGCGCGGATATGCTGCCGAAGGGCTTCGCCGACGGCGACATGGTCTATGGACTCGGTGCGGCGAATCCCAAATGCATGGTCGCAACGCTCGCGGAAATCGCGGCCGCACTGTTCGAGGCGCGGGTGCCGCTCATAGGCGATCTGCAGATCGGATTCGCAGGTGGCGGGATGCCGGTGAACATCCCGTATCGGCGCAACTTCGGCATGAGCGACGGCGTCTATCATCTGCTGACGCGCGGCGTCGCGCCCGACTTCGCGATCATCATGAAGCCGGTGTGGCGTGTGTATGCCGAAGAACCCGGCATGTGCTGGTTCAAGGTTTCGGTGCGCGGCACAATGGGTTATGCGGGCATTCCGCGCGGCACCCCTGGCTATCGTAGCTCGATCATTCCGGCCCTGCGCATCATCGAGGAGATCGAACATTGGATTCCCGAATACACCGCGCGCAATACTTCCGGTGAAATCGTTCCCGAAGGCAAGATTGCGGCGGTGCGCGCCGGATGGCCGGAGAAGCCGGCCTTCCCTTCGGCCACCACGGAGATCTATCTCGACCTCCGTTGCAATCCGCGCACCAGCCCGGCGGAAGTGAAGGCGCAATTCGCCGCGGCGATGACCGCGATTCACGCACGCCATCCCGAGACTGAATTCGATTGGGAGATGTTTGGCGCATGTCCGGGCGGCACAACCGACCGCAACAACTGGATTATCCAATCGGCGCGACGCGGATGGGAGCATGTGCAAGGACGGCCGCACGGCGATCCGCCATTGCTTGGCGGTCAGACCGACGGCGCGCTGATTCGGCGACTCGGAATTCCGTGCGCGCGCATCGGCTTTCCATGGCCGCCGCGCAATTGCCCCGACGAATATAAGCAGGGGCTCGGCGGTATGGGCGTCGCGTATGTGCCTGACCTGATGAAATCCGCGCGCGCCATCATGTACGCGGCAATCGATACGCTGACGCGCACGCGCACTGAGTTGGGGCTCTGATGAACCTGTGCTCGCCGCGGCAAGCGGCGTAACTATGCGCTGGCCGGCGCCGGACGCGCTTCCGACAGACGCAGACGGCGATGGCACAGGTAAATCAATACCGGCTGTAGCAGGCGCGTTAGCACCATGATGGCGAGCGCGCCGCCGATCACGACGATCGCGAGCGGTTGCTGCGTCTG
>JBOHWJ010000158.1:0-16782 GCA_050736495.1 Binataceae bacterium (SeqCode)
GACATTCGATGATTTGTCTATTTGATTTCGGGGGCTTGGGGCGAAGCCTCCAAAGGCGCTGGGTTTTTCAAACTAAGACATTCTTTCGTAAACATCTCTCGCGTTCGGTGAATCTTGACGACGGCGACGAACGGGGTATGCTCCAAAATAGAGCGCTACAATCTGTTACGCCGAAACCTTCAGATTCCTTCCCGCAAGGGGCCAGAGGGAGACCGGAATGGATGGACTTAGCGAGCAGACCGTACGTGGAGCGACTTCCGTTGCAGACGCCCGCGCTCGTCACCGCTGGAACATCCCGGCCAAATACAGCGTGGTCGTCGATTGCCTCGATCGGCACGCGGACCTGCGCGACAAGCCCGCGTCTTTTTAGGAAGATGACGAAGGTCATGCGGCAAAGTACACATTCCGGCAGATGGCAGGGTTGAGTCGGCGCTTTGCTAACGCGATGGGGGGCCTGGGAGTGAAGCGCGGCGACGTGGTCGCGATCCATTTGCCACAGCGTCCCGAGACGGCAATCGCGCATATTGGACTCTATCGGCTCGGAGTTATCGCGCTGCCCATCTCGACGCTCTTCGGCCCTGACGCGCTGCGCTACAGGCTGACCAACAGCTCGGCCCGCGCAATCCTGCTTGAACCCGAAAGCGCGGGCAAACTCGAGCCGATCCGCCAGGAACTCGGCGAGCTTGAGCAGGTGATCATTGTGGGCGGCAAGGGTGCGGGCCTCGGCTTTGATGACTTGCTTGCGAAGGCGTCCGCCACTTTCACGATGGGCCCGACGAACGCGGAGGATCCTTTCCTGCTGATGTACACGTCAGGCACTACCGGCGACCCGAAGGGCGTTTTGCACGTGTCGCGATTTGTCCTGGGGCACAACAGGATTGACTAATCGTATAATTTTCTGCGCGGGAGCGACCTTTACTACAGCCCGGCCGACTGGGCGTGGGTCGGTGGATTGCTCGGGACCTGGCCTTACGGAGTCCCGGTACTTGCCTACACCAGCAAAGCGCGGTTCGACCCTGATGTGACGCTGCGGCTGGTCGAGAAGTACGACGCTACCGTGGGGGTTTATCCGCCGACTGCGCTCAAGTCGTTGTGTGAGGTCAGAAATCCGCGCGAGAAATACCGTGACTTGCGTCTGCGATGGTCGTCAGCGGCGCCGAGCCAGTCAGTCCAGAACTCGTCCGCTGGGTTGACGAGCAACTCATGGTGCAGTTCAACCAGGTCTTCGGCCAGACCGGGGCGAACTATTTCATCGGCACCTGCACCGCGCTCGAACGCGCGATCCCGGAGCCGCTGGGGAAGCCATTTCCGGGTCACGAGGTAGCGGTGGTCGACTCGGCAAGCGGTGAGCCGCTCAAACTCGGCGCTCGCGGCGAGATCGCAATCCGGCTTACGAGCCCGGTCGTAATGAAGGAGTACTGGAAGAATCCGGACGCGATGAGCGAGAAGTTCCGCAGCGGATGGTGCCTCACGGGCGACCAAGGTTACATTGACGAGGAGGGATACGTCTACTTCCAGGGTCGCGGCGATCCCGTAATCAAGACCTCGGGCTACCGGGTCGGACCGGCCGAAGTCGAGGCAAAGATTATTGAACGTCCGGCGGTCGCCTCATGCGCGGTTATCGGCGTGCCGGACAAACGTCGCGGCCAGGCTATCAAGGCGGTCGTCAAGCTGCGTCCGGGTTACGAGCCCGGCCAGGCTCTCATCGATGAGATCCGGAAGCACGTGAAAACGCGACTGGCGGCGCATGAGTACCCCCGCGAATTTGAGTTCATCGACGAATTCCCGATGACGGTCATGGGCAAGATAAGGCGCCGCGAACTGCGCGAACAGGAACTAAAGCGGCGCGGCGGGACTTCGGAGAGGGTTGGATGAAACAAAAGCTTCAACAGGATTTGAAGCTCGTGATAAAGGCCTTCGACGGGCCGCGCATGACGACCCAACGATACATGATAAAGCGCCGGGCATGGCGTGATCCAGCTCCTGAGAGGCGCGTGTCGAGACTGATGAAGAAGCGCTGAACCGAAAGAAGAAGGGCCGCGTATTCGTAACCAAGCTGCTTCTGGCGGAGCGGCAGCGATCACGAGAAGTGGCGCGCTGCCACTTCATTATTTTGTAATGCGCGCGCCTGATCGGATGGCAATGCTCTACAAAGCGATATCTGCCCACATGGTGGCGCCGTCGATTGGCGCTGAGGTCGAGGCCATCGATCTCACTGATCCGCTGAGCGACTTTCAAATCGAGATCATCTGTGAAGCGCTCTTACAGTATCTCGTCATTTTTTCAGAGATCAGAATCTTATCGCAGCGGAACACAAGGCCTTCGCCAGGCGCTTCGGCAAACTTCATATCCATCCCGCTCCGCTGGGAATCCTTTCTGGTGACCCTGAAATCATTCTTGTCCAGGCCGATGAGAATTCCCAACGTATAGCTGGAGAAGTTTGGCATTCGGGTGTGTCATGTGACACGGAGCCTCCGATGGCTTTCATACTCCACCTCAAGGAAGTACCACCGGTTGGCGGTGATACCCTGTTTGCCAACACGTATATTGCGTACGAGGCGCTTTCGGTTTCGATGCAAAGGTTCCTTCAGGGCTAAGCGCGATACACGACGGCGGACGCAACCACTATGGACGGGGGACCACCTGGATGCGCAGTAACCAATATCCACGGGCCGAGCCTGCGGTCGTGCTAACCCACCCGATTACAGGGCGCAACGCGCTGTTCGTCAACCGCATGTTTACGACACCTATCGTCCAACTCAAAGCGAGCGAGAACGATGTCGTTCTCGACCTGTCGGCCCGCCGTTGCTTTGGCGTGATCAGGTCGATTTCCAGGCCGTGCCGAAGCGGTCCAGCATCGCGACCTCCGAGACCGGCCGGCGACGGACCGGCCCATAGCCGGCGCGCGGATAGCCAATCGGCATCAGCGCATGCGTCTGAATGTCAGGCGGCAGTTCCAGCGCCTGCCTGACTTCATCCTCGCAGATCAGGTGATTGGTCGTGATAACAGTGCCGAGTCCCAGGGCGCGACAGGCAAGGATGATGTTCTGCACGGCCGGATAGATACTCGCGCACTTGGTGCGATCGATCTGAGTCCCCAGCGCAGCCTGATCCAGGCTTTGAGCAATCGGCGGAAACTTAAGCGCCTCGGTCCTGATGCAGGGCACGAGCAGGACAGGGGCCTCGTCCATGTGCTCGTAGAGATAGCTTCCCGATGCCAGCATCCGGCGGTATTCCGCCTCGTCCAGATGCGCCGGACGTACGCGCTCGGCGTAAAAGGCGGCTACGACTTCCGACGCCTTCCTGTAGATGGCCGCGAGCCGGCGGCGCTGTTCGTGGTCCTTGACCACGATGAACAACCATTGCTGGCGGTTACCGCCCGAGGGCGCCTGGATCGCCGCTTCAAGAATCCGCGAGATCAGCTCGTCGGGTACCGGGTCGGGGCGAAATCTTCTTTGCGCGCGGGCCGAATAAAGCGCTTCGAAAAGGCCAATTTCATCCGTCGGATACATGGCGTCCTGACTCCGTGCTTTTGACCGGCGTTAGCATGGTGTCTCCTATATGCAAGTTCACAAGCCTTAACTGTCATTCGGAGAGTTTGAGAATTCCTTGGTAACGCGCAACACCATAGCGACCTCGCGCTCGTCGCGGACGGGCTCTACTCAGTAAGGTGGCTGCCGTGCAGATCCAGTCCACTCAACTGGCTCTGCGGTCTCAGCGGAGCGATATCCTCGCCGGCAATCGGCTATCGATCATCATGTCGCAGTACATATTCGTTCCCATGGCCCGTGCTGTCTCAACCGGAATTTCCATTAGGACCTGTTGGCGCTTGTTCTCGGGCAGCACAGTTCCTCTCAACCCTCGGCGCTGTGGACGTTGCCGGGCGCAGTTTCGCTCCAAGCAGTCGCCCTAGCGGTTGAACAGCGGCAGCGGGCGATAGCAGGTGGACTCGAAGTGGCCGTTGTAGGCGCTCTGCTCCTGCTCGTCATAGACTGGCACCTCGGTGCTGTCCATATCCAGCACCACCCGTCGGGTTTTGGGTCAAAACGAACTGAGCTTCACCGCGCATTGCTCGAAGTCCTCGGCGATTGCCCGCCGCACTTGATGCCGCCGTCGCCTCCGGCGTCGAAAGCCAGGACGTTATGCACCTACTACGACGAATGGATCGAGAGACGAGTGCCGCCGTTGGTTCGAATCTCGATATCAAGGAGTCGTGATTCGGGAGAGGAAAACGCACCCAAGACGTCAGGATCGGTTCGTGAGATCCCACTGTTCCCGCGGGTCATCGATCTTGTTGAGAGTCTGCCCCGGCAGCTTCACTCCGACGGCAAAGAATTCGTGTTCCTCACGCCCGAGGGAAAGCCGATGACGGACTCGGGTGGCCCACGCGAGGCGCGGCGCGGCATCCGCAGGACGAGGAGTCGAAGGACATCTGGTTCAGGTGAGAAGCCTCGGAATCAGGCCGCGGAAGTTCTATTGCATCCGCCACACGTTTCATCGCCTGGGCGTTATCCGAAGGAGCGAACTTCAAGGGGCTCGCGGAATACTGCGGAACGTCAGTTCAGATGATCGAGCAAAGCTATGGCAGGTCCATGCGCAGGACTTCCTCGGACCGCTTATCAGCGCGCGTCCGGAGAGTCTGCGGAAGCAGCGATTGGGGGAAAAACCGGACCCCTGACCGCACCCGTCAAGCGGGTTTCGGAAAAAAAGCCCGAATTTTCTACAGAACTATGGTGGAGGCGGGGGGAATTGAACCCCCGTCCGAAGATCTTCAGGCCATGGCCACTACACGCTTAGTCCGCGCTTTGGAGCTCGCCGCACGACCGCCCACGGACGGGCTGCCGTCCAGCAAGCCGATTTAAATTTCGGGCGATCGCCCAACCGGCGAACGACGACGCCCTAGCCCACTAAATGACGTTCCGACCCGCCGCCATGGGCGAGCGGCGGCGGAACGCTAGCGGCCGTTAGGCCGCGAGTGCGTAACCGTTATTGTCTGCGGATAAATTTCGCAGTCTGTTTGTTTAACGGGTCAACAGTACCCGGCGTGCGACCAAAACCCTCCCATCTCCGTCGAACCCATTTCGCCCCCGTTAGTGGCAATCCATGCTGGAAGCTTGGTCGAACGGTTACAACTCCAATTTAAGGATGCACATCCCCCGGCGCAACCACTTTGGCGCGAGAGATTTTCCGCGGGGCCCGCGGGCGCGAAGAACGGAGTAGAAAAGGCCCAGGCGGAACTCTAGCCGAACATCTCTTTGAGCTTGTCGACGAAGCCCTTGGACATCGGATGGTTGACGTCCTCGCCCGAAAGCCGCGCAAATTCTTCCAGAAGCTCACGCTGGCGTGCGCTCAAACGCCGCGGTGTTTCGATCACGATACGGACGAGTTCGTCACCGCGACCGTAGCCGTGAAGATCGACGAATCCCTTGCCCTTCAAACGAAATACCTTTCCCGACTGGGTGGCGCCAGGAATTTTGAGCTTGATCTTGCCCTCCAGCGTAGGCACTTCAATCTCGGCGCCGAGCGCAGCCTGTGGGAAGCTGATCGGTACTTCGATGACGATGTCGTTGTCCTGGCGTACGAAGAGCGGATGCTCGCGCACGTGAACGACCACGTAGAGGTCGCCGTTAGGACCGCCGCCGAAGCCCACCTCACCCTCGTTGCGCAGCTTGAGCCGCGAGCCATTGTCGACGCCGGGCGGAATTCTGACGGAGAGCGAGACCGCTTTACGGATGCGGCCCTGGCCTTGGCACTTGGGGCAGGGGTCCGCGATGATCGTGCCCTCGCCGCGGCATTGGCCGCAGGTGGTCGAGATCGAGAAGAAGCCCTGCTGGGTACGTACCTGTCCGGTGCCGCGGCAATTTGGACAAGTGCGCGCGCCTTCGCCGCCGCCGCGGGCGCGCGTACCGTTGCAGTCTTCGCATAGCACCAGGCGTTGGAACTTGACGACTTTCTCGGTGCCGCGCGCGGCCTCTTCGAACTCGACTTCGAGATCGTAACGAAGATCGTCGCCGCGCCGGCTGCGCGAGCGCGAACGGCCGCGGCCGGTGCCGAAGAAATCACCGAAAATGTCGGAGAAGACTTCTTCGAATCCCTGCGTGAAATCGAAACCGCCGAAGCCGCCGGCACCCTGTGACCCCTGGAAAGCGGCATGGCCGAAGCGATCGTATTGGGCGCGTTTTTCCGGATCGGAGAGAACCTGGTAGGCCTCGTTGATTTCCTTGAACCGTTCCTCGGCTTCTTTGTTGCCGGGGTTGCGATCCGGATGAAACTGGATTGCAAGGCGCCGATAGGCCTTTTTGATTTCGTCATCGGAGGTGCCGCGTGCGATCGTCAGCACCTCGTAATAGTCACGCTTTCTCTCAGAGGGCATCGCGCAGCGATCTTAGTCCACTTATCGTCCGGAAGTAAGCAGGATGTAGAGGCCGTGCCGTACGATGTTCATAGTCGGCGGTTGAGCCACAAAGTAAGGCCCGAAGTAATATTTGCTTCATGCTCAATCTTTTACGATGGAGCGGCACGCGCTCCTCATCCTTTCGCGTCTTTGACGAGACCGGCGAGGCCGGTGGCAGGCGGCTGAAACGTTCGCTTTCTGTCGCCTGCGGAACACCATCCCACAGTACTATTTCACTTCTTTGAAGTCGGCGTCTACGACATCTTCCTTCTTCTCTCCGCCACCGCCTTCAGCAGTTCCCTGGCCGTCAGGCGTTGGGCCAGCGGACGCGTTGTCGGCGCCGCCGGTCTGCTGAGCCCGTGTCTTGCTATACATCGCCTCGGCCAGTTTGTGCGAGGCGCTGGCCAGTGTATCGGCGGCGCGATTCATCTCGTCCGGATCTTTCGACTCGAGTTTGCCCTTGGCCTCCGTTAACGCTTCCTCGACGCTCTTGCGCGCCGCTTCATCGAGCTGCGCGCCATAGTCCTTGAGCGTCTTCTCAGTCGTGTAGATGAGATTGTCGAGCTTGTTGCGGGCTTCCGCCTGTGCGCGCCGTTGGCGGTCCTCGGCCGCATGCTGCTCGGCTTCGCCCACCATCCGCTTGATCTCCGTTTCACTCAGGCCCGAAGAGGCGGTGATGCGGATCGACTGCTCCTTGTTGGTGCCGAGATCCTTCGCATGGACGTTGACAATGCCATTGGCGTCGATGTCGAAAGTGACCTCGACCTGCGGTAAGCCGCGCGGTGCCGGCGGGATCCCGATGAGGTCGAACTGGCCGAGTAGTTTGTTGTCGGACGCCATCTCACGCTCGCCCTGGAAGACACGAATAGTGACCGCGGTCTGATTGTCCTGGGCGGTCGAGAAGACCTGGCTCTTGCGCGTCGGGATGGTCGTGTTCTTGTCGATGAGCTTCGTGAAGACACCACCGAGCGTTTCGATGCCCAGCGAAAGCGGGGTAACGTCGAGCAGCAGGACATCCTTGACCTCGCCCTTGAGCACGCCGGCTTGAATCGCCGCGCCGATCGCGACCACCTCGTCCGGATTGACGCCCTTATGTCCCTCGCGGCCGAACAGTTTCTTGACGCGCTCCTGCACCGCCGGCATCCGAGTCATGCCGCCCACCAGCACCACCTCGTCGATATCGCTCGCGCGCATGCTGGCGTCCTTGAGCGCCGTCAGGCAGGGCCCATCAAGACGCTCGAGCAGGTCGGAACACAGCGCTTCAAGCTTGGCCCGCGTGAGCTTCATGTTGAGATGTTTGGGGCCCGACTGGTCCGCCGTGACGAAGGGCAGATTGATGTCGGTCTCCATCACGGTCGACAGCTCGCACTTGGCCTTCTCGGCCGCCTCTTTGAGTCGCTGCAAGGCCATACGGTCCTTGCGCAGATCGATGCCCTGGTCCTTCTTGAATTCGTCGGCGAGATAGTCGATTACGCGCTGGTCGAAGTCCTCACCACCAAGAAAAGTATCGCCGTTGGTCGCCTTGACCTCGAAGACACCTTCGCCTAGTTCGAGGATCGAAATATCGAAGGTTCCGCCGCCCAGGTCGAAGACGGCGATTTTCTCGTCCTTCTTCTTATCGAGGCCGTACGCGAGCGAGGCCGCGGTCGGTTCGTTGATGATGCGGAGCACGTTAAGGCCCGCGATACGGCCGGCATCCTTGGTCGCCTGGCGCTGACTGTCGTTGAAGT
Organism: Binataceae bacterium (SeqCode); assembly: GCA_050736495.1. Classification (GTDB taxonomy): domain Bacteria; phylum Desulfobacterota; class Binatia; order Binatales; family Binataceae; genus JBOHWJ01. The sequence continues at coordinate 8,125 of JBOHWJ010000158.1, forward strand.
AGGCGGGTACGGTGATGACCGCCTCGGTCACCTTCTCGCCGAGATAATCCTCGGCGGTCTGTTTCATTTTTTGCAGGATGAAGGCGGAAATTTCCGACGGGCTGTAGCGCTTGTCGCGAATTTCCACCCACGCGGCGCCGTCGTCGTTCTTAATCACCTTGTAGGGCAGTACCTTGATCGCCTTTTGCACTTCGGCGTCTTCATAGCGCCGCCCCATCATGCGCTTTATTGCAAAGACCGTGTTGTTGGGGTTGGTGATCGCCTGGCGCTTGGCGATCTGCCCTACCAACCGTTCACCGGCGTCGGTAAACGCGACGACCGATGGCGTGGTGCGGCTGCCTTCAGAATTGGCAATCACCACCGGGTCGCCAGCTTCCATGATCGCGACGCAGCTATTGGTCGTGCCCAAGTCTATTCCAATTACTTTAGCCATTATTCAGCGAACCTCTAGAATTATCGATAACCACGTTTCAGTTATTTTCAACTTCGCCGTCGCCGGTTTTGCCATCTTTATGCTGCGGGGCATGACCGGTGCCAGGGCCGGCGTCAGCCGGAGCCATCTTGGCCACCGAGACACGGGCCGGACGCAACATGCGGTCGCCAATCTGGTAGCCGCGATGGAATTCTTCCACCACCGTATTTGGCGGATGTTCACTGCTCGCCACGTGGTCAACCGCCTCGTGCAGTTGCGGGTCGAAGGGCTGACCGATGGCGTGCAGTGGAGTGACTCCCTGCGTGCGTAAGTAATCGATCATCGAGCGTAACACCATCTCGACCCCTTCGACGATCGATTTGCCGTTGCCGCCGCCACGCGCGGCTTCGACCGCGCGTTCAAGGTTGTCGATCATTGGCAGCAAGTCACGCAGCATATTCTCGCGCTGAATTCGGACGGTTTCCTCGCTCTGCTGACGTACGCGTTTGCGGATGTTCTCGGTGTCGGCGAGCGTGCGCAGATATTTGTCTTTGAACTCAGCCAGTTCCTTTTCACTTTCCGCAAGTTGTGTGTGCAGTTTTTCGACCTCGGCGAATTCCGCCGGGCTGTGGGACCAGCCCGCGTTTGCTTCCGTCGAATCGGCGGAATCCTCAGTCAATACAATTGGTTCCGGCGCCTGCGTCTCGGCCGCTTCGGGCGAGACACTCTCCTGCCGTTCGAATTCCGCATCCTTTGATCGTTTTGTCATTTTCACAAACTCCGCCAGCCTAAAAGGTAAGCACGATTCGGCGTCGCGCCAAGGTGCCCGGGAGGGATTTCCGCTGAAAAATCGCGCTCCAGCGGAACCGCCGCGATGGGCTCGAAGGGCGCAGGCAGGGAAGGGCGCAGGCAGGCCGGTCGCGCCCGAAGCGCTCACGCCAGGTGGGACTCAAACGGAGGCAAGACTATGCGCCGGTGCGTCGGGCAGAAATGGCGCGACCATCAGCGCCAACACGCTAAAGCCAACGTTCAGCCACAGCACCGCCGGGATACTCCAACGCGCGGCCAGCACACCCAGCGCGATCATCACAAAAGCGCCAAGGCCGTTGGAGAAGCCCAGGGCGAGCCCCGACCCGAGCGACCGGTTCCGCGGCAGGATGTCTTGTCCTATCAGTATTTGCACAGGCATTGTGGCGAACACCACAATTCCGAGCAGACCAAGGAAGAGCCACAGCAGGACGCCGTGCGACAGCAACAGCGCCGCCATGAATACGGCCGAAAGCGCGGTCGCCACCAGCAGCACCGGACGCCGGCCAAAGCTGTCCGCCAAGTGGCCGCCAGCGAGATTTCCGATGATACCCACTGTCAGCAGCACGGTGACCAAGGACGCGCCTCCCACCAGCGAGCCGCCCTCGCTTACCCATAGGATGGGCAGGAAGGTGCCGAGACTGTACATGAGCGTGGCGCGCAGGCTTGAATAGGCGACCAAAGCCGTTAGCGCCGGCGCGTGGCGGCGCAGACTGGAACGCGGCAGGTCGGGATGGCGTCGAGGCGTGGACGGAATCCGTGGCAGGATGAAGGGCAGCGTGACGGCCGCCGGCACCGCCATCAGGATCAGGCCCTTGGTGCCGAGCCACACCACCACGATGCTCGCAAGCAAGGGCCATCCGCCGCGGCCCAATTCGCCGCCAATGAGGAAGGTCGACATCGCGAGACCCTGCCGGCGCATCGGCAAACGCCTTACCGCGACCAGCGCTTGCGGATGGAACATCGCGCTGCCACATCCGATCACCAACAAGGCTCCGAGCAGGCTCCAATAACCGGGTGCAAGTCCAACCAGCCCGCCGCCGAGTGCGCTTAGTCCCGCGCCCACGATAACGAAGGCGCGTCCGCCGATTTCGTCCGAGATCCATCCGCACAACGGCTGGAGTGCCTGCCCGATCAACAACGCCGCCATGACGGTGCCGACCATCTTGAGCGGGATATTGTAGGAGATGAGAATCGCCGGCAGTACGCCTGGCAAATAACTCGATGCGCCGTCGTTCAGAAAGTGCGCCCACACCAGCAAAGAGAGACTGGTGGCCGGGTCGGTGCGGAATTCGCCGAGGGCCGCAGGCGCTGAAGATAGCTTGGGCGCGACTAAGGCTTCACCGATCGTTGAGCCATGCACATTCGGAAGATCCATTCGCGAAAAATCCCATCCGCAGGCGTTGTGGATACCGCAACGGCCACGATCGCGAGGGTCCGCGCCCACGCATTGAATAACCCGGTATACTACCCGCGCTTATCAAACCCAAGCGTGTCGCGCGATTCGGCGCAACGGTAGATGCCGTCTCCGCTAAAGGTGCCATCGGCTATTACGGCCGATTTGAGAGTCGCCGCAAAGCGGAGCGACAGTTGGGGGTGCGGCGTGAAGGCGATCGGGATGCCGTTAATGCTCGAGCACGCGCGAGAGTGCTCTGGCGGTATATCCGACCAATGCGATTACGCGTTCGTAATTCATCCGCACCGGGCCGATCACGGCGAGACTCCCTAACGGCATCGCGCCGCTCACATACGAGGCCGCAACCACGCTCAGGCCGGAGAGGCGCGCGTCGAAATTCTCCGATCCGATCGACACCATCAATTGGTTGTGCTTGAGGCTTCGTTCAAGCAGGTCAAGCAACGCGCTCTTGTCTTCGAGCGCCCGCAGTAATTCCTTGAGCTTGCTCGGATCGGAAAACTCGGGCTGCTCAAGTGCCTTGGTGCCGCCGTCGACGTAGAGTTCGGTCTGCGTGGCGTTGCGCGCGACCGCGCCGCCGAGCAGCAGCGCGGTGCGCCTGAAGCGGTCGTAATTCGCGCGGTCCTCTTTAAGCCGTTCCTCGATCCAGCGATGCGCCTGCTCCAGCGTGCGGCCGGCCAGTGATTCATTGAGGTAGCCGGCCATCCGATCGAGTTCGTCCTGAGTATGGTCGCTGTCGATTGAGACCAGCCGATTATGCACCCCGCCCGCGCTGGCGACGAAGACCGCCAGCACTTCGCGATCGCGCAAACGGATGAACGTCACCCGCTCCAGGCGCATCGCCTCCAGCCGCGGTCCCATCACGAGCGCCGCCTGTCCGCTCATCAGCGCAAGCAGGCGCGAGGTCTCGCGCACGACCTCGTTTACGTCGCCGGTATGTGAGTCCGAATAGTAGAGCTCGATTTGGCTGCGATCCTCGAAGCCAATCCGCGGCTGAGTCAGATGGTCGACGTAGTAGCGGAAAGCCTTATCGGTCGGGATCCGGCCGGCGGAAGTATGCGGCTGGTGCAGATAACCGGTGTCTTCCAATTCCGCCATCAGGTTGCGCACCATCGCGGCGCGCACGCCCAAAGTATGGCGCGCGACCAGTTGTTGCGAGCCCACCGGTTCAGCGCTGCTGATAAACTCCTGCACGGCTGCCAGCAAAAGCGTGTGCTGGCGGCGGGACAATTCTCCCGATGTGCCGTCGTCGTTCATTGTGGATGCCGCGCACGAAGCGGGTTGCGAATGCGGCGTTGGGGTAAAATCCGAGGCGCCGCCCGACTCCCGGTTCCGTCCGATCAATTTTGTTCCGTATCGCTGTCCTTATACAAGCATAACGGCGAATGCTGTCGTTCCATTATCCTTGTGTTGCCCTTAGTGATCGAGGCCGCAGCCGGACCGGAGAGGTGCGCCTGACGCCCGGTGAGCAGCTCCAGCAGTGGCCACCCGCCCATTTCGGTAAAACGCCGCGCTCTTTGTTCACATGCGGGCGCGGGCAATTTTCATTCGGCCGGAAGCGCATGCGCGACGCTCGCCGCGCTCGTGGCAGGCCGTCGCGCTCGCATGCGTTGCCGCGCAACCGCTTGACCATAGCCACGCGATTGATACGTTGGTGAGGCAGGTTTTATCTGCTTAGTCCGCGACAGTGATTTCCCCAACGCGAATTGGCGATGGCGCGCAGCCGTAAAATCGTAAGATCACGGCCGCTCTATATACCGGCCGTGCCCGACAATGCGTCGTGGCTTGAAAGCGACGGTTATGATCGCGGCGCATGGGCTGAAATCGGTCTCACGGCGCCGACGATCAACGAACTGATCGACTCCGGCGGCCATCTGGTGCCCCATTTCGGCGCGCTTCTGCAGGATCTCTTCTTCGGGCTGTTCAAATACAACCTGGTATGGCTCAAGCCCGACGCTGTGCGCCGCAGCGCGATGCTCAATCGCACGATTCTCGAACAACTGCTGCCGTCACCGGGCTTCGAGATGTTGAAGACGTGCACGCTGCTCGAAGAGGACAAGGCGGTAATCGCCGCGCTCGTGCTCGGCGAACAGGTGCTCGAGATGGTGCGCTCGGAGAAGCTCGTCAACCGGCGCGAGATGCTTGACCTGTTCGACCTGGCGCATCAGGAGGAAGACCTCACCGAGCGCGCCGCAGCGCTCAAGAACGTGGCCGAGTTATCCGAACAGCGGCAACAGGATGAACGGAACGACGAGCAGTCCGCGAAAAAATCCGCCGCCAATGCCGCGCTCAAGAAAAAAATCGATGAGCTCAAGGAGGTCGCGGCGCGCGCGGCGCAAGTCTCGGAGGCGCGGCTCAATCAGAAGGCGCGGCTGCTCGAGGACCAGCTCAAACATAGCGACCACGGCGAACTCAAGCGGATGCAATTGCGCAGCGCGCAGCTTTCGGAGGAGATCGATCGCGTCGCCCAGGATACGCACGACTTCAGCCGTGAATTCGGCCAGGGCGGCCGCCTTTCGGCAGGCGAGCGCCTGGAGTTGGGGCGGCGGCTGGCGCGCAACAGGAAAATCGGCGAGCTGGCGCGCCTGGTCGGCCGCTTCAAGCAAGACGCGCGCGCGCTCAGGCGCAAGACGCTGGACCGCGGCGTCGCCGAAGCCTACGACATCGAGCGCGGCTCCGACCTGGGCCGCCTGATTCCCGCCGAACTGCTGGCGCTGCATCATCCGGCGCTTACTTTGGATTTCCGCCGCCGTATTCTCGAGGGCGCTATACTGCAATACCGCCTGCGCGAGGATGAGCAGAAGGGCAAGGGCCCGATGGTCGTATGTATCGACGTGAGCTCCTCCATGCAGGGGGAGAAGGAGCTGTGGGCCAAGGCGGTGAGCCTGACCCTGATGGATATCGCGCGCCGCCAGCGCCGGCTGTTCCGCGCGGTGCTGTTTTCCTCGGGCCCGGAAAGCCTCAAGGTGCTGGACTTGAATCGCGAACGCCGCTACCAGCCCGAATTACCCAAGGTGCTCGAAATGGCGGAATACTTCTCCGGCGGCGGCACGGATTTTCAGACGCCGATCGACGCCGCGGTCGAGTTGCTCGCCGACAAAAAACTCAAACGTGGCGATATCGTGGTGATCACGGACGGCGAATGCCAGGTGACGCCCGAATGGCTCGCCGACCTGCGCGAGCGCAAGGACGAATTGAACTTTTCGATTTTCGCCGTGCTGGTCGATATCGGTTCGAGCGACCTATCGACGCTGGCGCAATTCAGCGACAAGGTGACTTCCGTCAGGAAGCTCACGGTTGAAGGCAGCCGCGAAATCTTTTTGAAGATCTAACGGACGATTGACTCGGCAGCTTTCAACCTTTTGCCGGTCCGCCGCGGAATCGCGCTACGGCAAGAAGATGGGGCTGCTTCGCGCGGTGAATGTTGACCTTGATTGAGCTTCAGCGCCGCCCGATAATGCAGGCGATCGCCGTCAAACCAAATTAACGATTTACTGCTCTCTGAGCCAACTGCGACGATCGTCTCAACAGGGGATCTCATGTGCGGTACACGTCGGTGGCCGGCTTGCTTCGTGATCCTTCTCGCGATTGGCACGGCCGCGCGCGCGGGCGCGCAGTCGAATACGCCTCAGCATGATTCCAGCGCGGCGGCGGCGCCCGCCGACGGTTTTCCGTTCAGCCCGTGGACCAAGGTATTTTCACTCGAAGGCGGCTTTGCGCATTTCAGTTCGGGGCGGCTGCCCGGCAATATCCAGAGCTTCAATCTCGGCGCCGGCATCGCGGTGATGCCGTTCGGCGTGACGCGCTTCAGGTTTCTCCACGGAGCGTTGGACGGGGCGCTTGAACTAGGCGTCGAGCCGACGTTCGCGCGCTTCATTCCACCCAAGCAGAATTTCGCCGGTCTCGCCTTCGGGTTCAGATACAACCTGGTGCACTTCAGTTACGGCCCCTTCGTACCCTGGATCGCCGCGTCTATCGCGCCTGGCGGCTCGGATTTGAATATCGGCACAGTCAGCGGCGGGACGCGCCTGACCGGTCCGTTTCTGGCCCTGGTCCGCGGCGAGGCGGGAGTCTCTTATTTCGTCGGCGCGCACGGTGCCATTTACGTTGGTCTCCAGGGTGAGCACTTTTCCAATGGCAGTTTGAATGGCTATTCGAGCCGCAACTTCAGCCTCAACACGCCGCTGGGCGGTGTCTTCGGCGTCTCGTGGTACTTTCATTAGCGCTGTGCGCGGGCAAGAAGTTGATACGAACTCTCTGTCAAGGGCGAAGACGGCGCTGGGTGAAAAACGCGCGCATTATCTCTGCACATTCACGTTCCATGATCCCGCCATAGACCTCGACACGATGGTTCAAACGGCCGTCGCGGCCGATATCGTAGACCGAGCCCAGCGCACCCGCCTTCTCGTCGCGCGCACCGTAATAAATCCTCGCGATGCGCGCGTTCAGGATCGCGCCGATGCACATCACGCACGGTTCGATCGTCACGTAGATGACCGCGCCGCCGAGGCGGTAAGTCCCGGCATCCGCCGCCACGCGTAACGCCAGCACTTCCGCATGCGCAGTCGGATCGCGGAGCGCAATCGGGCGATTATGCGCCGCGCCGGCGATACTGCCGCCAACGGCGACCACCGCACCGACCGGCACTTCACCCTCGGCGGCGGCGTGTCGGGCCTCTTCCAGCGCGGCCAACATGAATTTGTGTTCGGGCGCGGGATCCATTTCGATTCTTCAGCGCTTCATCCGTGCTGCCTTCCCTCCGCGTGACGTTGACACCTCGGTGGCGCGCAACGAAGATTGATTATCGGCCGGGCGCGGGAGCATGCGCAAATTGCCCGCGAACCGCGCCTGAAGCACGGTGCGCGCCGCCGAAAAAAGATAGCGCCCAAGCGGCCGGCGTAAAGGCGGCATGTCCAGATGGCTGAAATCGGCGAAATTGCCCCAACAGAACTCAAGCGGCGCCTCGACCACGGCGACCAACTCGTCATTGTCGACGTGCGTGAGCCTGGCGAAATCGCGTTCGCGGCTTTCCCGCGCGCACTCCAAATCCCGATGGGCGATATACCGTCGCGGCTCACCGAACTCGATCCAGACGCCGAAACCGTGGTGTTGTGTCATCATGGGATTAGGAGCGCGCAAGTCGCGATGTACCTTGCGCACACCGGCTTTGAGCACATACTCAACCTCACAGGCGGAATTGACGCATGGTCGCTCGAAGCCGATAGCACTACCCCGCGCTATTGAGACGCAGGTGAGGAATTTGCCGTAGGAGCGTGAAACGATGACGTTCCTTGCAGCCGCAATCCAGATGTCGACCGGCCCCGACAAGGCGGTCAACCTCGAAAAAGCCGAACGCATGGTCCGGCTGGCCGCCGCGCGCGGCGCCCGGCTGGTCGGACTGCCGGAGGTTTTCAATTGGCGCGGTAAACGCGCCGATGAACCCGCTGCGGCCGAGAGCCTCGAAGGCGAGACCCTCAATCTGATGGCATGGCTTGCGGGCGAACTCGAAATTCATCTGCTCGCCGGCTCCATCGCGGAACACGTTGCGAATGAGAGCCGGCGTTACAACACGTCCGTGCTTTTCGGCCCCGACGGCACGCGCCTGGCGGTTTATCGCAAGATTCATCTGTTCGATGTGGACCTGCCCGGCCGCGTCACGGTCAAGGAATCCGACACCAAGCTGAGCGGCGCTGAAGTGGTTTCGGCCGCGACCGGACTCGGCACCGTCGGTCTCAGCGTCTGCTACGATTTGCGCTTTCCGGAACTCTATCGCCGGCTCGCCTTTGCCGGCGCGCGCATCATCACGATTCCGAGCGCGTTCACATTTCCCACCGGCGAAGCTCATTGGGATGTTCTTATCCGCGCCCGCGCGATCGAGAACCAATGTTATGTGGTGGCGCCAGCGCAATTCGGCGCCAACGTGCACGGCTTCAGCGATTACGGCAATTCGATGATTGTCGATCCGTGGGGCAGGGTGCTCGCGCGCGCCTCCGAGCAAGAGGGCGTAGTGGTGGCGCCGCTGGAC
>JBOHWJ010000159.1:0-3835 GCA_050736495.1 Binataceae bacterium (SeqCode)
GTCCTCGAGCGTCTTGGGATAATGCGTGCGGACCTGGATGTCGAAGCGGTCCTTGAGCGGCGTTATGATGCGGCCGCGCGAGGTGTAATCCTCAGGATTGGCGCTGGCGACGAAGACCAGGTCGACCGGCAGCCGTATTTTGTAGCCCTTTATCTGGACGTCCTTCTCCTCCATCAGGTTGAACAACCCGACCTGCACTTTCTCGGTCAGGTCGGGCAATTCGTTGATGGCGAAAATGCCGCGGTTGGTCCGCGGAATCAGCCCGTAATGAATGGTTTCGGCGTCAGCCAGATAGCGTCCCTCGGCAACCTTGATCGGATCGATCTCGCCGATCAGGTCAGCGACCGAAACGTCCGGCGTGGCGAGTTTCTCGGCGTAGCGATGATCGCGGCCGATCCATGCGATTTCCAGCGCGTCGCCCTTCTCGGCGGCCAGCTTGCGGCAGCGCGCGCAAATCGGCGCATAGGGATCGTCGTTGATCTCGCAGCCTTTGACTGCGGCCACGAACTCATCGATGAGCGACACCAGCGAGCGGATAAGGCGCGACTTGGCCTGGCCGCGCTCACCCAACAGGATCATGTGATGGCCGGCCAGGACACCGTTTTCGATTTCCGGTAATACGGTCGAATCGTAACCGACAATGCCCGGCAGCACGCGCTCCTTGTTACGCAGGCGCGTCAGCAGGTTGTCGCGCATCTCCAGCCGCACCGGCTTGGTCTGGTAACCGGCGCGCTTGAGTTCTCCGAGCGTGCCAAGCTGTAAGAGACTTTGGTCCATGACGGATGCCGAAGCGAACTCCCTGACTCTAGGATAAGGCAGTATCGATCGCTTTGAAAAGCGGCTCGAGCAGCGCAAAGCTTTCCTCCAGATGCTGCGAGAGCACGCGGGTTGAACTGATTACCGGCATGAAGTTGGTGTCGCCCTCCCAGCGCGGCACCAGATGCCAGTGCATATGATCGGCGAAGCCGGCGCCCGCCATGCGCCCCAGGTTGAGGCCAACGTTGAGCCCCGCCGGCTTCATCGCTGCGCGCAGGCGTTCGACCGCGATCGCCTGCAACTCGCCGATTAGCCCGCGCTCCGCGCGGCTCAATTGCTCGAGCGTCGCCACATGGCGGCGCGGCGCAATCATCAGATGGCCGTTATTGTAGGGATAGCGGTTAAGCATCACGCTCGCGAGCGGACCGGCGTAAAGCACCAAGCGGCTGCGGCGCGCACTTTCACCGAGCCGGCCAAAACAGAATATGCAGCGCTGCGAGCCGCGGCGCACCGCGGTGATATAGCCCGATCGCCACGGCGCCCACAGCCTGGGTAGTGCCGTGCCGACCTCAGGCCGAGTGCGCTCGCGCGGTTTCCGCCGCGCCATTAACCTCTACTCTGAGCTCTTTGCCAGCGCGAAAGAACGGGATTCGCTTAGCTTGCACCGCCACCAACTCGCCGGTCTTCGGATTGCGGCCCTGGCGGGCACGCCGCCGTTTGACGCCGAAACTGCCGAAGCCGCGGATCTCGATGCGCTCGCCACGCGCCAGCACACTCGCCATCGCATCGAGCATGGCATTGACTATGGTCTCGGATTCCCGATGAGAGAATGCCCGCCGCTTCGCCAACAATTCCTCAATAATTCCCCGCTTAGTCATCCCCGCATGGGTCTCCTCCCCCGGTCCGAGGACTAAAGCTCGTTCAGTGATCCCTGCCACGGCCCCCGCGCGACGCCCGCTGTTCTCCATCGTCGCGATCGAGCCGCAACTCTTCGTTAAGAATGTCTTCGAGCGAAAAGCGCGACGCTTCGTGCTCGCGCTTGAGATAGGCCTGCAACTCCTCGCGCTCCTCATGTTGCCGCAAGGCCTTGATCGACAACCCGATGCGCCGCTCCTTAGTGTCAACCTGCACCACCAGCGCCTCAACCTGGTCGCCAACCTTGTACAAACTCGACGGCTTGTCGACCCGTTCGTTGCTGAGCTGCGAGATATGGATGAGCCCCTCGATGCCCTCTTCGAGCTCGACGAAAACACCGAAGTCGGCCACCGAGCTGACCTTGCCGTTGATCTTGGTGTTGAGCGGATAACGCTGCCCCACGGTCGACCACGGATCGGGTGTGAGCTGCTTGATGCCGAGGCTCACGCGCTCATTCTCGACTTCGATACCCAGCACCACCGCCTCGACTTCGTCGCCCTTTTTGTAGACCTCGGACGGATGACGGACCTTCTTGGTCCACGAAAGATCGGAAATGTGCACGAGCCCGTCGATGCCCGGTTCGATTTCGACAAACACACCAAAGTCGGTGATCGACTTGACCTTGCCCTTGATTATGCTGTCGAGCGGATGGCGCTGCGATAGCGCCTCCCACGGATTTGGTTCGGTCTGCTTCAGTCCGAGCGAGATGCGCCGGTTGGCTTCGTCGACGCCGAGCACCTGGACCTCAACGGTGTCGCCAACGTTGACCACTTTCGACGGATGCACCGCGCGCTTGCTCCAGGACATCTCGGAGACATGAATCAAACCCTCGATGCCCTTCTCCAATTCGACAAAGGCGCCGTAATCGGTCACGCTTACGACCTTGCCCTGGAAGCGCGCGCTCACCGGATAGCTCTCGGCCGCCTTAGTCCAGGGATCGGTCATGATCTGCTTCATGCCGAGCGAGACGCGCTCGCGCGAGGGGTCATACTTGAGCACGACCACCTTGACCTTGTCGCCAACCTTGAGGACTTCGGAGGGATGCTGCAAGCGGCCCCACGACATGTCGGTGATATGGAGCAGGCCATCGATTCCGCCGAGGTCGACAAAGGCGCCGTAGTCAGTGATGTTTTTGACCGTGCCCTCGAGGATAACGCCCTCTTCGAGCACCTTGAGAGTCTGTTCCTTGAGCGAAGCGCGCTCGCGCTCGATCACGCTGCGCCGCGAGACCACGACGTTGCCGCGCGCGCGGTTGAACTTCAAAATTTGGAAGCGGCCGCGCTGCCCGACGTAACGGTCGAGATTGCGCGCCGGCCGCAAATCGACGTGCGATCCCGGCAGAAACGCCGGCACGCCGATATCGACCTGCAGGCCACCCTTGACCTTGCCCAGGATTACGCCTTCGACTGCGGTTTCGCTTTGGAATGCGTTTTCGAGCTCACGCCAGATTTTGAACTTCTCGGCTTTGGCGTGAGACAACATCACCGTGCCGTTGTCGGTCTCGGTGCCCTCGAAATAGATATCAACTTCGTCGCCTTCCTTGACCGCGACTTTACCTTCGTGATCCAGGAACTCGGCGAGTGGCACCTGGCCTTCGCACTTGTAGTTGATGTCGATGATGACGTTATCGCGGGTGATAAGAAGAACCGTGCCGGTAAGCACATCGCCCGGCTGCGGCGCGCGCAGGCTCTGTTCCATCAGCGACTCGAAATCATTCATTCCTCCGTTCGCTTTTTCAGACAAATCTTTCTCCATTTAGTGGGACCTTCCGCAGGACATCGAGGCTACTGCAATCCATACAAGGGACCTACACACGTTTCAAGCCCTATAAAGCGCGCGAACCCGCATCCACTCGCGCTTTCATTACGGCGACGACCTCGGTAACCGTTAGCGCGCTCGAATCGATCACTTCCGCGCCGTCAGCGCGCCTCAAGGGGGCAAGCTCGCGTTCCTGGTCGCGCCGATCGCGCTCGATCAACTGCGCAAGCACATCGTCCAGACCAAGCGATGAACCCGTGGCCTTAAGTTCCGCCCATCGGCGGCGCGCGCGCACCTGCGCGCCGGCGTCGAGAAAAAACTTGAATTCGGCGTCGGGGAAAACCGCCGTGCCGATATCGCGCCCTTCCATCACGATCCCGCCGTCACGCCCAGCCGCCTGCTGCAA
>JBOHWJ010000160.1:0-7673 GCA_050736495.1 Binataceae bacterium (SeqCode)
AGGGCACGAGTACAGTATCGACGCCGCCGGCGATCAGGACGCGCCCGTCCGACAGCAGAGTGGCGGTGTGATAGATGCGGTTCTGGCGCATCGTCCCCGTCGGCGAAAAGCTGCCTGTGGCCGGATCATACAGCTCCGCCCGGCGTGAGCCGCCGCCGCAGATCAGAACCTTGCCATTGCGCAGTAGTGTCGCGGTTTGTCCGTAGCGGCTTTCGAGCATATCGGCGGTCGCCGCGAACGTGTTGGTGTGCGGATCGTACAGCTCCGCGCCGCTTTCACCGCCGCCCACGATCAGAACCTTGCCGTTCCGAAGCAAAGTCGCAGTGGGTTCATCGCGCGGCGTCTTCATGCTCGCGCCCGCGTTGAAGTGGCCGCTGCCAGGATCGAAGATCTCGGTCGATTGAAGAATCCACGGCATCGCCGGACCGGGGAACGAGACCGAGGGCACGAGTACAGTATCGACGCCGCCGGCGATCAGCACCCTGCCGTCAGGTAATATAACCGCAGTGTGGTGGTCGCGATGCGCCGTCATCGGATTGATCATTACGAATTTGCGGGCGGTTGGATCGTAGATTTGTGCGGTGTCCAGGACCGCCAGGCTCTCGCCAGTCGGTGCGTTTATCGTTCCGGTCCCTCCCGCGAGAAGGACCAGCGCCTTGAGGACGGGCGTGGGCTTGGGCGATGGAGTCGGAGAGGGTGTGACCCTTGTCGGGTGCCGTCGATGACGATTGCGATGCGCGGCGTTGGCGATTGAGATTGGATTGGCGAGCAACACGGCCGCCGTGCTGAAACATACCAGCCACAGGGTGAGACTCGATCTGGCCTTGGCGGTCATTCACTGCTCCATCACCTATCGTCACGTGCGGTCCGTCGCTACTCTCCGGCCCGTGCCCGGCCCATCTCCGATGCTTCCAGACGACTTTTTCGCGTTGGTCCACGCCTCTTCTTTCGCGGCAACTTCGAGGGGCAGCCCGCGGGTTTCATCGATGAAGGCTCCGAAAATGACCGCGCTCGGGATGCCGAGCAGAGACAGGTATCGGATCACCTTAGTAAGGCCGCCGAGCGGCCCAAGGAACGCCGCAATCATCACTTGCGCCAGCATCGAAGACGCGGCGGCGGTGATCCCCTGCCATCCAATCATCGTGGTGCGCAGCCCTGCGGGGAACAGTTCGGTTGCGGCCGAGTTTGCGCCCACAGTCATAACGCCCGAAGCGATCTTGAACCAGCAGTAGGCGGCAAGCAGCCAGGCCAGGGGCCATGACGCACCAGTCGGCGGGCCCCAGTAGAAAGCCAGCGCTCCCAGCCAGGCGGCTCCGCCCACGTACATCACCGTCGGGACACGGCCGAAGCGTTCGGAGGTCCACGCGCCCACCGGAAAGCCCAGCATGCCGAGGACCATTCCTGCGACGACCAGGGAACTAGCCTTTTGCGGCGAAAGTCCGACTATCGAAACGGCGTCGAAATAGAGCCAGCCGTTGACGGCGCTGCCCGCAATTGTGTCCAGGGCGGCGCACGCCAGGAGCGTGAATGCGCGGCGCCGGTAGAGCGGATGAAAAACGTCGTAAAAACGGCTGGCGGAAACCGACTCCGTCGAGGCCAGGCGGGACCATCGCGAATCGACTGGCAGCATGCGGCCTATCGGAACCACGAGTGCGATTCCCGCAACGCATGGCGCCAGAAGCCATCGCCACGAGTATTCCCACTGGAGCAGAAAGGGAATCACGATGTAACCAAGCACGCCGCCGATCGCACTGGCGCCAGCCGCAAACGCTTGCCCTCGCGCTCGCCGTTCGACAGGGAGTTCCTCGGCGAGCAGGACGATCGCGGACGAGACCGAGCCGCCAAGCAGTGCGGAAATCAGGATCTCAAACAGCGCAAATGGCGCCGGACGCCGCGCCATGGCGGCGCCGGCCGCGAAAAGTGGCGCGAGGACCAGGCTGGAGAGAATAATTCGCCGCCTGCCAACCCGGTCGGCGAGTCGGGCCAGAACGAGCGCGCCGAACGCGGAAAGCGACATCCAGGCGAATAGCTCCGCCAGTTTCGCTTGATCGAGTGCGAAACTCTTGGCAATCCACGGCGACGCCACTCCTATGATCGAAAGACTGTAACCCTGGTAGATGAGCAGGATGACGATCGCGGCTGTGATCGTCTTGGCGCTAGACGAGTACCGAATATCGCCGTTCCCGTTCGATGCCATCGCGGTCTCGCCAACAGGCTTTCGATTCACGCTAGAACCATGCCAGATTTCCGACGCTGGCGCTGAACCGAAGCGTTTCTCGTTCGCGCACCTGGCGGTGAACTCGGGACCAATGGCCAAACGGCTAGCTGTCCGTCAGTTTTTTTCGATATCGGTTAGCGCTCGACCATCTCGGGTGTTCCGGATTTTGCCGGAGACAACTCGAAGTCGCAATTTCATCACTTAACGTGGCAGGACCAAAGGCATACCCATTGCACCATGAATGAGGCAAACACGCCTCGGAAGTTTTGCTCAGAGTTGAGGTCCATGGATTGGAACGAAGTCGAGTCTGCCCGTTCGCCGCTGATCAGGTTTCTATCGCTCGTCAGGCCTTACCGACGACTGGTCGTCGGTGCGGCATTGATGGGAGTTGGTAAGTTCACGCTGCCGCTCGCCTTTCCGCTCGCCTTCAAATACATCATCGACGTTTTGCTGGCTTCGCGGCCGAAGTTGGACCGAATCGACCTTGTGATTGACCACTGTTGCGCCGGACTGACCCGTCTGGCGGGAATGACGCCGGATGTGGAGCACAAGCTCGCGGCGCTGAGTGCCGCGCTATTGCTGCTCTACGCGTTGCAATCCGTTGCCAGTTACTACCGCAACTACTGGGCGGGTGTTGCTGGCAATCGGCTGATCTTCGACTTGCAGTCCAAGCTCTTCGCACATCTCCAGCGGCTTCCGCACGCCTTCTTCGATCATAATCCGTCGGGCGCAATCGTTTCGCGCGTGTTGAATGACGTGCAACAGGCGCATGAGTTGGTTAATTCGGCACTCATCGACGTTTGGATGGACGCCGCGTCGTTGGGGTTGGTGGTGATGGTCCTGTTCGTCATGGATTGGCGGCTTGCCCTGGTGGCGCTTTGCATCGCGCCGGTCTGGGTGACCTTTATGCGGTACTTCTCGCCCAGAATCAAGGCCGTCAGCCATCGGATGCAGGAGACGCTCGAGAACATTTCCGGCGAGGTCCACGAACGGGTTGCCGGAGCCAGCACCATCAAGTCGTTCGGGCGCGAAGATCACGAAGTACATCAGTTCATGGAGCACACCGAGCGTCTATACGAGCGCACAATCGATAAGGTCAGGCTCGCCGCGCGGCAGGAGATGTTGATCCAGTTGCTCACGCGATGTGCGCCGACGATCGTGGTATGGGTGGGCGCGCTGATGATCATCCGGGGCACGATGACGCTCGGCACGATGGTGGCGTTTTTCACCTACCTCGGTTTCTTATATCTGCCGCTGGAGCGGTTCGCGCAATTTTCGGTGGTGGTGTCGGGCTCGCTGGCCGCGATCGAGCGGATGTTTGAATTCCTTGATATCAAACCCGAAATTACCGATCATCCACTGAGCCGTCCGTTCGCGGTTCGCCGCGGCGCCGTGCAATTCGACCGCGTGAGCTTCGGCTACGCGGCGCGCGACGGAGCGCCTGGCCGTGAAGTGCTTACCGACCTCAACCTTAGTATACCGGGAGGCTGCAAGGTGGCGCTGGTCGGACGTTCCGGCGCCGGCAAAACCACTTTGGCGAGCCTGATACCACGCTTTTACGACGTGAGTGCCGGCCGCGTTCTAATCGACGGCAAGGACGTGCGGCACCATACGCTGAAGTCGTTGCGCGACAGCGTGAGCCTCGTGGCGCAGGATGCCCTGCTGTTCAGCGCCAGTATCCGCGACAACCTGCTGTACGCGCGGCCGGATGCTTCGGGGGAGATGCTCTGGCAGGCGCTCGCGCTCGCGAATATGCGCGAGTGGGTCGAGAAGTTGCCCGCCGGCATCGAAACGGTGATCGGGGAGCGAGGAGTGAAGGTTTCAGGCGGGCAGCGCCAGCGGCTTGCGCTCGCTCGCGCTTTCCTCAAAGACTCCAAGATTGTAATCCTCGACGAGGCGACCTCCGCGATTGACTCGGAATCTGAGAACTTGATCCACGAGGCAATCGAGCGTCTGATGGAAGGGCGAACGGTTTTTCTCATCGCACACCGCCTGCGCAGCGCGATAAGCGCGGACCTGATCGTTGTGCTTGACCAAGGCACTATCGTGGAAATCGGCACCCACCCACAACTGCTGAGTCGCGGCGGAACCTACGCCCGCCTGTTCAGGGAACAGGTCCGCGGTCTTGCCCTTGAGCCTGCACTTGCCGCGCACGGCGCGCGTTCAAACATGCAGGCGTAAAACTCGTTCGGGTGCGCGCGTCGCGCACGAAAGCCGAAATGGTCGCTGGGTTGGCGCGGCAGGTTCGGCGCCGTTTGCCCGGCGTGCGACGGGCAGTGAACACGAATCCGCCATTTCTCGCAAGCGGATGAAACATAATGCCAACCAAGGAGTATCGCGTTGGATCGAACGAATGAAGGCAAGAGCACGTATTCACACTCTGGAACCTCGCGGCTGCGTATCGCGCAGGTAGCGCCCCTCTACGAACGAATTCCGCCGAAGCTTTACGGCGGCACTGAACGAGTGGTCTCCTACGTTACCGAGGAACTGGTTCGCCGCGGACATCATGTCACGCTCTTTGCCTCGGGTGACTCACAGACCGGCGCGAAACTCGCGCCCGGATGTCCGCAGTCACTCCGGTTGGCAGGCAAGTCCGAACTCGGTGCTTTCCTTCAGCTTCCCATGCTCAGTGACGTGTACGAGGAGGCGGCCAGCCGGTTCGACATAATTCACTCTCATATCGATTACTGGAGCTTTCCATTCGCTCGGCTGACCAATGTCCCCAACGTTGCGACCATGCATGGGCGGCTGGATTTGAAGGAATTGCATCCGGTTTACGCGCGCTATCGCGGCGTTCCATTGGTTTCGATCAGCGATGCGCAACGCGAGCCCTTGCCGCTTATGAATTGGATCGAAACCATTTACCACGGCCTCCCGCGCGACCTCCTGCGTTTCAATTCCGGTCCGGGCAAGTATCTGGCCTTTCTGGGCAGAATCTCGCCCGAGAAACGCCCCGACATCGCAATCGAGGTCGCGCGGCGGGCGGGTATTCCGCTCAGGATTGCCGCCAAGGTCGACGTCGTCGACCGCGATTACTTCGAGACAGTCATCAAACCGCTCCTGTCACCTCCCGACGTTGAATACATCGGCGAGATCAGCGAATCTGAAAAGAGCGAATTCCTCGGCAATGCGCTGGCGCTGATGTTCACTATCGATTGGCCTGAGCCATTCGGGCTTGCGATGATCGAAGCGATGGCATGCGGGACGCCGGTGATCGCACGCCCGTGTGGCTCCGTTCGCGAAGTGGTCCGTCCCGCGGTGACAGGCTTTATCGCGGAGAGCGTTGACGAGATGACCGCGGCGGTCAACAAAATCGAAGAGCTCTCGCGCGCGGCATGCCGAGAAGAATTCGAGAATCGATTCACCGCCGAAATCATGGTCGATCAATACGAGCAGGTTTATCGCAAGCTGATCGAACAAAGTCGGCGCAGACCCCTTGGCAAGTCGAAAGAGGCCTACCATCAGGTCGCGCTGGCCCGGTCCTTGGTCAAGATTTCCGAAATCAGTTCGTGAAACGCCGGAGCGTCAATGGGGCGTCGAAACGGCGGCGCCGCGTCTTGAGAAGCGCGCATCGCTCGCGCGAGGTGCTTAAAGTTGGCTCCGATTTTTACGTTCTCGCTTCGGCACTCGCATCGCGCCGCATCGTCCGTGTGCTTGCCAACGGCCAAAGTTTCGCCGTGTTCGACGTGGCCGGTGATATTCTTGACTCTCCACTCGAAGCGCTGGGCTTTTTCCATCGCGATACGCGCTACCTGAGCCGTTTCGAGCTCAGGATCAATCGGAACACGCCTTATTTTCTCAACTCCTACTTGAGCGACGACAAAGCGCAACTGCGGGTCAACCTGACCAATCCCGACCTGGATGGGAGCGGCGGCGCAATCAAGTTGTCGCGGGATTTAATCCAGATGGAGCGGAGCTGGGCACTGACCGACGCGAAACTGGTCCACCGCCTCAGCGTGCGCAACTATGGTGGAGCGCCGCTCCAGATCCTGCTCGAGTTCTTCTTCGGTGCGGATTTCGCCGACATCTTCGAAGTGCGCGGCGTCAGGCGCGAGATTCACGGCACAGTCTTCAGGCCGGAGTTGGGGAAGAAGACGGTCAGATTCTCTTACAAGGGACTCGACGGCGTAAAGCGCCTTACGGAAATCGCGTTCGACACGACGCCGCGAGCGCTGAGCGGCGGACGGGCCGCGTTCGTGCTGAACCTCGCCCCGAACGAAAACCGCGGACTGGAGATCGGCATCACGAGCGGCGGACGCGTCGGTCCACGCGGGCGCCGCGAACGTTCGGCCAATTTCGACAGTGCGCTCGCCGCACGCCGATCGGAAATTGCGGACTCTCAGGCGATGTGGGCTAAGCTTTCCGCAAGCAACCAGCTCTTCGATTCACTGTTGAAGCGCTCTCAGGCGGACCTTACCGCACTCATCTCACACACTCCCGACGGCAGCTTCATGATGGCCGGCATACCGTGGTTCGCCACGCTCTTCGGCCGCGACAGCATCATCACCACGTTGTCGGTGCTGCCCTTCAATCCGAATATCGCCGCCGTCACGCTCCGAACGCTCGCGGGAATGCAGGGATCGCAGATCGACGAGGCGCGCGAGGAGCAGCCGGGGAAGATCGTGCATGAAATCCGCGCCGGTGAGATGGCCGCCACCGGTGAAGTCCCCTTCGGCCGCTACTACGGCAGCATCGACTCAACGCCCTTATTTCTGTGGCTGTTCGGGCGTTGCGTCGCGACGACCGGGAATCTTGCGCTTGCCGAGGAACTGTGGCCGAGCGCCGCGCGCGCGCTCGAATGGATCGAACGATGGGGCGATCGCGATGGCGATGGATATGTCGAGTACATGCGCAAGACGCCGCGCGGGCTTGCGAACCAGGGATGGAAAGACTCTTACGACGCCATCTCCCACGCCAACGGTGATTTGGCCAGCGCGCCCATCGCCCTTGCCGAGGTACAGGGCTACGTTTACGCCGCCTATGTCAGCGTCGCGGATGTGGCGGCACGGCTCGGGCGTAGCGACGTGGCCGGTCGCCTTGCCGACCGGGCTGCATCGCTCAGAAAGGCATTTTCACGCGACTTCTGGCTGGAGCCGGAACGGACCGTCGCGCTCGCCCTGGATGCGGAGAAAAAACCGTGCCGGGTGATGACATCCAACGCGGCGCATTGCCTCGCGGCCGGCTTGCTCGAAACCGATCAGGCTGCTTCGCTGTCGGAGCGTCTTCTCGGAGACGACATGCTTTCGGGCTGGGGCGTGCGAACGCTGAGCGCAAACGAGCGCCGTTACAACCCCATGAGCTATCACAATGGGTCGGTATGGCCGCACGACAATGCGATCGCGGCGGTGGGCCTGGCGCGCTATGGCAATAGCGCTGGCGCGCTTCGCATCCTCGATGGACTGTTCGATGCGGCTGTGCATCTGGAGACTGCCAGTCTTCCCGAGCTGTTCTGCGG
>JBOHWJ010000161.1:0-2359 GCA_050736495.1 Binataceae bacterium (SeqCode)
CGACACAGTCAATCATCCGACGCTCTCCTACAAGGACCGCGTGGTCTCGGTCGCGATCAGCAAGGCGCGCGAGTTCGGCTTCAAGACGGTGTCGTGCGCGTCGACTGGAAACCTGGCGACGGCGGTGGCCGCTCATGCCGCGCGCGCCGGACTGAATTGCGTGATCTTCATGCCCGAGGGGGTGGAGACCGGCAAAATCGTCGGCTCGACGATTTACGGCGCACAGGTGATTACGATTCGCGGCAACTATGACGACGTCAACCGTCTGTGCAGCGAAATCGCCGACAAATATGGCTGGGCGTTCGTTAATATCAATCTGCGGCCCTCCTACACCGAGGGCGCAAAAACCTTCGGCTTCGAAGTTGCCGAGCAATTGGGCTGGCGTCTGCCCAATCATATCGTGGTGCCAACCGCCGGCGGCACCATCCTGCCCAAGGTTGCCAAGGCCTTCAAGGAATTGAAGGAAGTCGGATTGCTGCGCGGCGGCGAATGCAAAGTCCATTGCGCGCAGGCGGCGGGTTCGGCGCCGGTGATTCACGCGCTGCATAAGGGCACCGACCTGATTGAACCGGTCAAACCCAACACCATCGCGAAATCGATTGCGATTGGCAATCCGGCCGACGGCTACTACGTGCTGCGCGCCGTACGCGAGTCGGGTGGATGGGGCGACGCGGCGAGCGACCCCGAAATTATCGATGCCATAAAGCTGCTAGCCCGCACCGAGGGGATTTTCGCGGAACCGGCCGGCGGCACCACGCTCGCCGTGACAATAAAGCTGATCGCGCAAAAGCGCATCCTGCCCGACGAGAGCGTGGTAGTCTCGATCACCGGCAACGGCTACAAAACAATAGAGGCGGTCGCCAACGCGATCGTGCAGCCCTACGTAATTGAGGCGCGGCTCAAGGAGTTCGACGCGCTGTTCGAACGGCTCAACGGCACCCAGCGGGCACTCGCTGGGGCCGCCTGAACGCACTCGCCCTTGCCAGTACGGCGGACGAGGCATAAGCATTCTGAGAATACGCGTCAGTCACCAATCAGGAGGTAGTATCGGTCACCATGTCAGCCAAGGTTCGAGTCCCCACTCCGCTTCGCAGGTTCACCGCGGGTAGTGACGAAGTCCCGGCCGACGGCGATTCCATCCGGGCCGTCCTCGAGGACCTCGAACGGCGCCATCCGGGGATGCGCGAACGCTTACTCGATGAAAAGGGTGAGCTGCGCCGCTTCGTCAACATCTACCTTAACGGCGACGACATCCGCTTCCTCAATCAGCTAAACTCGAAGGTTAAGGATGGCGACGATATCTCAATCGTCCCGGCGATCGCCGGCGGACGCTAACCGCGAAACCGCTCCGGTAACGCGCGCTTTGAGCGTGCTCGACCTCATCGGCAATACCCCGCTCCTCGAGATCAGCCGGCTGACCGAGGGCGTGCTGCGTCCGGGGGTAAAGATCTACGCCAAGCTCGAGGGTTTCAATCCGGGCGGCTCGGTCAAGGATCGTCCAGTACGCAAGATGCTCGAAATCGGACTCGCGCGCGGCGAGTTGCGTCCGGGCAAAGTGGTTATCGATTCGACCTCGGGCAACACCGGGATCGCGCTCGCGATGGTGGGGGCGGCGCTCGGTTATCCGGTCGAAATCGTAATGCCGTCGAATGTCAGCCGCGAGCGCAAGAAAATTATCGAGGCCTTTGGAGCAACGCCGATTTATTCGGACCCGTTGCAGGGATCCGACGGTGCGATTGTGGCGTCGCGCAAGATTATCTCAGAGCATCCCGAGCGTTACTTCAAGCCCGACCAGTACAACAATGAAGCCAATCCACTTGCCCATTTCGAACATACCGGACCCGAAATCTGGCGACAGAGCAACGGCGGCGTGACCCATTTCGTCGCCGGAATCGGCACCGGCGGGACCGTGATGGGCACCGGGCGTTATCTCAAATCGCGCAATCCCGACGTCAAGGTTATCGCGGTCGAGCCGGATGACGCGATGCATGGACTCGAAGGGCTCAAGCACATGGCGTCGTCGATAGTCCCGGGCATCTACCATGAAAACGAACTGGACGACAAAATCCAGGTCGCCACCGAAGACGCGTACGAAATGGTATATGCACTGGGACAATTCGAGGGAATTCTGGTCGGACAATCATCGGGCGCGGCGATGGTCGCGGCGCTAAAAATCGCGCAGACGCTGCGCGAAGGATGTGTCGTCACCGTTTTCCCCGACTTCGGCGACAAATATCTGTCCACCAACCTATGGATCGGATGGCAGGAATGGCGCCGCGAGCATCTGCAGCGCCTGTTGAGTAAATGGAACGTATCCGCGAGCGCTACTACCTGAGCTACCCGCGCGCCCTTATCCGGG
>JBOHWJ010000162.1:0-2401 GCA_050736495.1 Binataceae bacterium (SeqCode)
CCGCGGCTGACCTGGTTATCGCCGTCGGCGGCGGCAGCGTTATTCAGGGCGCGCGCGTGGTCGTCGTGCTGCTGGCTGAGAAGGGCGACGCCTACGATCTGATGACCCAGTATCCCAAAGGACAACCGGCCGTCAGCCCGCGCTTGTCGGCGCCCAAGATGCCGATCATAAACGTACCGACGACTCCGACCAGCGCGATGAATCGAGCCGGCTCGGCGCTCAAAAATGACGAGCTCGATCATCGAATGGAGTTCTTCGATCCCAAAACGCGTCCAGCCGTGATCTTCTGGGATGTCGAGGCGCTGCTCACGGCGCCACTGCCTTTGGCGCGCTCGACCGGCACAACCACCTACACCGGCAGCCTCCAGAACGTCGTCGCGGCGGCTAATCCGCTGGTCGAGGGCGACCACGCACAGGCGTTCCGATTGGCCAGCCGCGCCCTGCCGCGCCTGCGCGATGAGCCCGGCAATGCCCGACTGCGGATTGACCTATGCGCCGCCGCGTTCCTGCAGAACCGCGCCGCCGACGATGGCCTTGCTAGCGGCGGGCGCGAACCGGCGTGGAGCGTCGCCTACGCACTCGCCACGGCGCTGCACATCCGTTACGACCATGTTGGGCAAGGCGAGGCCACTTCCGCGGTGACGCCCGCGGTCATCCGCCGCACCTCCGGCAAACTCGGCCCGAGCGCCGTGCGCCTGGCGCAAGTGCTCGACGCATGGAAAGACGGCATGTCGCCGGAAGCCGCAGCCAATGCGGCCGCGGATAGACTCGCGGCCTTCTACCGTTCGATCGGTATGCCCGTGAGCGTGCGCGAGTTGCGAATCCCAGAGACGGATCTGCAGCAACTCGCGCGCGACACACTAATGAATTTCAACGCAAATCGCGGCGCGCGTCCGCCCGATTACCTCGACCAGATGCTGGAGACGCTCCGGGCATCGTGGTGACGCTGTGAAGGACAGCCACCCATGCGTCGCGGCGAGCACCCGCGTCGCGGCGAGTCTCAGGTATCGCCGAGGTTCTCGTTCGAGCCCGGCGCGGCGGATGTTTCGGCGGCGGTGGGCCGGAGCCAATTGTAGAGCGTCTTGACGGAGACACCGAGGATTTTGGCGGTCTCTGATTTATTGCCGCCGGTGGTCGCGAGAGTGCGCTGGACCACCTCGCGTTCGATCTGTTCGAGCGACATGCCAACGCGCAACTCGAAGGCGGGGCCGGTCTTTCGCGTATCCCTGAGATCGGCGGGCAAATCGGCGGCGGTGATGGTCGGTCCGCGCGTGACGATGAGCGCGTGCTCGATCGCGTTGCGCAACTGGCGCACGTTTCCCGGCCAACTGAACGACTTCAGCAATTCGAGGCATTCAGTGTCGATACCAGCCACGGCCTTGCCGTGCGGTACTTCCAGTTGCTGCAGGAAATGTTCGACCAGCGAGGGGATATCGCCGGCGCGTTCGTGCAGCGGCGGCAACGCCAGCACGAACACATTGAGGCGATAGTAGAGGTCCTCGCGGAACTTGCCTTCGCGAATGGCGCTTTCGAGGTCGCGGTTGGAGGCGGCCAGCACCCGCACGTCGACCGCCACTTCGGCGCTGGCGCCGAGGCGGCGAATCTTGCGTTCTTCGACCGCGCGCAGGAGCTTGACCTGCAACTCGGGCCGCATCTCGCCGATCTCGTCGAGAAACAGCGTGCCGCCGTTGGCCAATTCGAAACAGCCCTCGCGGCGCCGGTCGGCCCCGGTAAAGGCGCCGCGTTCGTGACCGAAGAGTTCGCTCTCCATGAGGGTTTCGGGCAAGGCGGCGCAATTGATCGCAACGAAGGGGTTGGCGCGCCGCGGCGACAGCTCGTGGATGGTGCGCGCGACGACTTCCTTGCCGGTGCCGCTCGCGCCGGTAATCACCACGGCGGCGGAACTCGGGGCGACCTGTTCGATCAGCGCCATCACCCGCCGCATCGGCATCGAATGCCCGATCAGCGGCCCCAGCATTCCGGCATTGATTAAATTGCGCCGCAGTTGCTGATTCTCCTCACGCAAAGTGATGTGCGCGCTCAGATTGTTGAGCAGAATTTCGAGATGCGCCAGGTCGACCGGTTTGGTCAAATAATCGTAAGCGCCGAGCTTGATGGTCTGAACCGCGTCAGAGATTTCGCGCGCGCCCGAAATCATCACCGCGACAATCTCCAAACCCCGTTTCCGGATATCACCGAGCAACTCCAGCCCATTCTTGCGCGGCATACGCAGGTCACACAGCAGGATGTGCGGCTGGAAACTCGAAATCACCTCCAACGCCTGCTCGCCGTCCGCCGCGAAGGCAACTTTGTAACCCCACGAATCCAACGTGTCCCACCACACTTCGTGCGCGCTGACATCGTCATCGGCAACCAGAATTCTCTTCTTGCTGGCCATGGC
>JBOHWJ010000163.1:0-1918 GCA_050736495.1 Binataceae bacterium (SeqCode)
TCTACGGGCTGCACGGAGCGGGGATCTGGTCGGATAATCGCGGCGACAACATCCTCGACACCGGCTCGCATTACTATGACGTGTACGAGACCGGCGACGGCAAGTACATCGCGATCGGATCGATCGAAGGAAAGTTTTACGCCGAACTGCTGCGCCTCACCGGACTCCAGAACGAGGAATTGCCGCGCCAGAACGAGCGCGCCGCGTGGCCCAAAATGAAAGAACGAATCGCCGCGGTCTTCCGCACCAAGAGCCGCGACGAATGGTGCCGCATCATGGAAGGCAGCGAAGTCTGTTTCGCGCCGGTGCTGAGCATGGCCGAGGCACCGAATCATCCGCATAACCGCCATCGCGAGACTTTCGTCGACTACAATGGCGTAGTTCAGCCGGCGCCGGCGCCGCGTTTCAGCCGCACACCCAGCAAGATCCAGCGTCCGCCGGCACAGCCGGGCGAGCATACCGAAGAAGCGCTGCGTGATTGGGGCTTCAGCGGCGCGGAGTTGGAGAAACTGCGCGGAGCAGGCGCGATCGGAGTTCGCGCAGCGCAAAAATAGCCATATAATCTGGAGCTTGCGCGGGCGGTTGGAGTCACGCTTCAACCGTCCGCCGGTTTCCTCGCGCCAACAGCCATGCAAATCGCCAGGCGTTGAACCGCTGAGTGGCCTCCTCTACTAGACGTTTCGGCGCGATCCCAAATGACAGTGTCGCAACGTCCTCAGCGCGGCATTGGCCACAGCGTAAGCGCGGTCTCACCAAAGAGCCAACGACGATCTTCTTCCGGTAGGAACGAAAGCTCGCCCCGCGCCAGTTCCAACTGCGCCTTGAGGCTGCGATCGTAAGTGGCAGGATAGTTGGAGCCCCACATCATGCGGCGCGCGCCGAATCGTTCGAGAAGCCGCTGAAACAGTTCCCGCGCCGTGCTCTTGCCGCGCCGCACCGCGTACATGCTGACGGTGGAGAATTTCAGATAGACGTTGGGCAGCCGCGCCATCTCGAAAAGCGGCTTGAGCGCATCGTAAGGCGGACCGTCGTCAAGCCGTGGCAATCCGAGATGATCAAGCGCCAGCGGCACGCCGGGAAAGCGTTCAAGCGCCGGTCGCAGGCGCGGCAAATCATGAAAGCGCGTGCATACGCAGAGCGGAATAGCGAGCGAAGCCGCGCGCTCCCATAGTGGAAAGGTCCGTGGATCGTCGAGCCAGTTGCCCTCGGGCTCGGTCAGGTTGAACAGACGCATGCCGCGCACATGGCGCTCCTTGACCCAGTAGCTTAATTTGTCGGGAGCGTCGTTTTGCAGCGGATCGACGATACATACGCTGGCAAAGCGATCCGGATGCGCGACGGCGCAATCGGCCGCGTAGCTGTTGTCATACTTGTACGCGCCGTAGGCCTGCACCAGCATGGTCCGATCGATACCGGCCTCGCCCATGAGTGACAGCACTTTTTCGCCGGAAGTGTCGCGCACCCATTCGGTATGGGCGCCCGACAATTGGCGCGGGTATCTCCGTTGATCTTCCGCGACGACATGAACGTGAGTGTCAACGACCATTGTGCAACCTCGTCTTCCGCACCTCGCTCGTGGTTAGAGGTGCCACGTCCTCGCATGGCGCGGGTGGGAAGTCTTGTCAGTGCGCCATCGACTATGCGCCGGCTGCTTGGCGGCTCTGCCGATTCATTTCGACTTCCATTGCGGCGGACGTTTCTCCGCGAAAGCGTTTGCGCCTTCGCGCGCGTCCTCGGTCCCTTGCAACCACTTGTACAACTCGCGCTCGAGCTTGAGGCCGTCGGCCAGCGGCAAATCGAGGCCGCGCAACGCCGCCTGCTTGATGCGGGATACCGCCAGCGGCGCGCTCTTGCAAATCTCCGCGGCGATCTCCTCGCACTTGGCGATGAGCTGATTCATCGGCACGACATGATCGAC
>JBOHWJ010000164.1:0-3216 GCA_050736495.1 Binataceae bacterium (SeqCode)
GCGATACCGCTCTCCGAAAATGAATAGCCGCGAAAAAGACGGAAAGTCGACGCCGACAACTGTGACCTTCAGGTCCCGCGAATCACGTCAATTCCACCCATATACGGCCGCAGCACCTCCGGCACCACCACACTGCCGTCGGCCTGCTGATAATTCTCCAGCACCGCGATGAGCGTGCGTGGCAATCCCAGGCCGGAGCCATTGAGCGCATGGAGGAATTCGGTCTTGCCGCCCTTTTGCGGCCGATAGCGGATATTGGCGCGGCGCATCTGGAAGTCCGTGCAATTCGAGCATGAACTCACCTCGAGCCATTCGCCGCATCCGGGCGCCCACATCTCGATGTCGTAGGTCGCCGCGCTCGAAAAGCTCAAGTCGCCGGTACACAGTTGCACGACGCGGAAAGGGATCTGTAGGCGGCGGCAAATCTCGCACGCGTTCTCAACCAGCTTCTCGAGTTCGTCATCCGAGGTCTCGGGCCGCACCAACTTGACCATCTCGACCTTGTCGAACTGATGGCCGCGCTTGATTCCCCGCACGTCGCGCCCGGCCGACATTTTCTCGCGCCGGAAGCACGGCGTATATGCGGCCATGTAGATGGGCAACTGCTCTGCCTCGAGAATTTCGCCGCGATAGAGGCTCGTGAGCGGCACTTCGGCGGTGGGAATAAACCAGTAGTCTTCCTCAGCGTCGCGGTACATGGTGTCGGCGTTCTTTGGCAGATGGCCGGTGCTGGTGGCGGTCTCGGTCGTGACCATCAGCGGCGGTGCAATTTCGAGATAGCCCTGGTCATGCGTCTTCACGTCGAGCATCAGGGTCACCAACGCGCGCTCAAGCCGAGCCCCGGCGCCGCGCAGCACGTAAAAGCGCGTGCCCGAAAGTTTCACGCCGCGCTCGAAATCGATAATCTTGAGCCGCTCGCCGATTTCCCAATGCGGCAGCGGCTCGAAGTCGAATTTGCGCTGCTCACCCTCATCGCGGATGATGCGGTTGTCGGTCTCGCCGGCGCCTGTGGGCACGTAGGGGCGCGGTAGGTTGCGCAGGCTGAGCATCAGCTCGGTCAAGCCCTGCTCGATTTCGGTGAGTCGGCCCTCACCCGCGGTGATGCGATCGCCCAGCTCACGCATCTCGGCGCGCCGGCCCTCGCGCTCTTCCGGCGCCATGCGGCCGAGTTGCTTCGATTCGCGCGTGCGCCGTGCGCGCAGTTCGTCAAGCTCATGCCGCAGGTTGCGGCGTTCGGCGTCGGCCGCAACCACGCGATCAATATCGGCGCCGTCAACGCCGGCCTTGGCCAGTTCGGCCTTAACGAAGCCGGTCTGCTCACGAATCAGCTTAATGTCGAGCATTCAGAATGCATCCTTAAAAATTTCGAGCCTGCGCTTGCGGCCGACGCCCATGATGGCGACCACGTCGAAGCGTATTTCATGCGTGCCGGCGCGATTACGTGCCGCATAGATCGCGGCGGCGCGGCGAATCCGCCCCTGTTTGCGCGCGTCGACCGCCTCCTCGGGCAGGCCCGCCGCCGCGCCGCTGCGGGCCTTGACCTCGACAAATACCAGCGTCGCGCGGTCCATCGCGATCAGGTCGATTTCGCCGCCGGCGACGTGGAAATTCCGCGCCAGGATGCGGTAGCCGCAACGCTTTAGATGGCGCCCGGCGGCGGCTTCGCCACGCCGCCCGAGCGCGATCCGCTGGCGCCATGGCAATTCCTCGCACCAGCGGTCGAGCCAATCGCCCAGCCCCACCCGCCATCTTTGAATCTCCGCGACGATACCGGCCGCCATTGTCATCAGGACGCCGCAATTTCCGGCGCGGCTATTTTATATGGAGCCAGCCGCCGTTCGCGAGCCCATGCGCAAGCGCACGGCGAACCGCTTCGCCGATACCGGCGGGCGCAACTTCTATTCCGGCAATCGTCCACGCGGCATAAAGAAGGGGCGCCGACACGATGGCCGACGCCCCTTTTCGCTCAATTCGCCAACCGGATTCGGCTATGCGCCCACCCCTCGGCGTAGCAACTTGCCCGGGGTCGCGCCGGTGCAACGGTCATCCTGGAAAGTGACCTGACCATTGACGATAATCCACTTGTAGCCTTCGGCACGCTGCACGCGACGCCATTCATCGCCTGGCAAGTCGTGGACGATTTCAATCGGCGACACGGCAAGCTTGTCGAAATCGTAGACCACGATGTCAGCCGCAAGGCCTTCACGCAGGAAGCCGCGATCCTTGAACCCGCCGCAGAACGCGGGCAATGCGCTCAAGCGCCAGTGAATGTCTTCGAGCGAGAGCCATCCGTACTCGCGGCAGTACTTCACGATGCCTTCGGTCGGATAGCGGCCCGCGGTCAGGAACTTGGTGTGCGCGCCGCCGTCGGAGACACCGAACGGGATGTACGGATACTCGATCAACTCCTTCATCAGCTCTTTGTTTTGATTGACGGCAGGCGCGAAGAACTCGGTCTTGAGGTCTTCCGAGGCCGCGAGGTCAAGCATCACGTCTACCGGATGCTTGCCGGTCTGTGCGGCGGCCTTGCGAAGCGTGAGACCTTCAAGGTTCTTGTTCTCGGGCTTGGCACAATCGGTGATGATGATCTCGTCGAAGTAGCTGGTGATCAGGCTTTCGCGTGGCATCTGATTCTTCAGCGCGTCGCGGCGGCGCGGGTCGCCAAGCTTCTCTCTGCGCTCGGCCACCGTGCCGGTAGTCGCTTCCCGCCACGCGTCGGAGTCGTCGAACAGGTTCCAGTCCTCGAACGTGAACGAAAGACCGGCGTCGGTCGTGACGCCCTGTCCGTAGACCGGCAGCCCGCGCTGACGGCAGCGTTCGAGCCATTTCATGGTATTGCGATGGCGATGCGGGAAGCGGTCCTGCGTCGCGATCGCCTCGAACATGATCGGGCGGCCGCTGACCTCCGCGAGCTTCTCGAAGTGTTGCGCGTCCGCCTTGGGATCCCAGCTCGACAGCGTGAGCTCCTGGAAGCCCTCGCCACGCTCGCCGAGCACCTTGGCCATCTCGATGCAGGTCTCGTCGTGCATTACGTCGGTGTTCATCGGCGAGCCGTCGAAGTCGCGCTGCACCGACGACGGGCCATCCGGAACCAGCCGCTGCGCGGACCATCCGCATGCGCCGGCGTCCATCGCCTGGTTCAGTAGACGCCGCATCTCGGCATGCTCGGCATCGGTCGGCATGCGGCCGGTCTTGGACTCATTGATGCCCATGACG
>JBOHWJ010000165.1:0-5708 GCA_050736495.1 Binataceae bacterium (SeqCode)
TGTCGGAATGGAGCGGCATCATCAGGCCGTGCGCGCGCTCGCGTGCCAGTTCCTCGATGACGATGGCGTCGTAGATAAAGTCGGCGCCGGCGCCACCGTATTCGATTGGCTGGTTGGCGCCGAGAAAACCCGCGGCGCCCATCTTGCGCCAACTCTCGCGGTCGCTCATTCCGGCGCGGTTCCATTCGGGAACTTTAGGCGCGAGTTCGTTCTCGACGAAGCGGCGCACCTGCGCGCGGAACATCTCGTGCTCTTCGGTGAAGATTTCTCGTCGCATCGCGGCTCTACTTGTGACGCGGGAATCCTTGCATGGATAGGCGGCGGGTTCCACCGCGCAGCGGTTCGCAGTGGAAGCTGCCGCGCGCCGGGCGCAAAGCCGTGTGTGGCCGCGCTTGCCGTGGCGGGGGCATTCGACGCACAATCGCTCCGAGAAATTCTTGGCGCGCCAAGAAAACCGGACACGCCGGGCGGCGTCGATCACTCGGAGGG
The DNA here is from genome assembly GCA_050736495.1 of Binataceae bacterium (SeqCode). Taxonomy (GTDB): domain Bacteria; phylum Desulfobacterota; class Binatia; order Binatales; family Binataceae; genus JBOHWJ01. Next base: position 490 of record JBOHWJ010000165.1, read on the forward strand.
AAGCAGATGGCCTACAGTCATATCCTCTACGAACAGCAGGAGCACATCGCGAAAATCACGCTCAATCGGCCGCGCTATCGCAACGCGCAATCGACCGCGCTGCTCGAAGAACTGGACGCCGCCTTTGCCACGGCCGGCGACGATGATGATATCCGCGTCGTTATCCTCGCGGGCGCCGGCGACCACTTCTCCGCTGGCCATGACCTTGGCACTCCCGACGAACGCGCCGACGCCAAGTCCTACATAAATACCCGCGGGCTCAAGAACCGGCACAAACGTTCATGGGATCTCTTCCTCGATAATACGCTCAGATGGCGCGATCTCAACAAGCCGACCATCGCGCAAGTGCAGGGCTACTGCATTTTCGGCGGGTATATGCTCGCCTCCGCGATGGATTTGATCGTCGCGGCGGATGACGCGATGTTCCTGCCCTCGTTGACGCAATATTTCTCGGCGCCATGGGACGTCGGCATCCGTAAAGCCAAGGAGGTTCTCTTTCAAAGCCGCTTCATCACCGCCGCCGAGGCGTTGCGGCTGGATCTGGTCAATATGCTTGTACCGCGCGCCGAGTTGGAAAAAGAGACACTCGCGCTGGCGGCGCGAATCGCTGAGACTGATCTTTATTCGCTGCGCCTGCTCAAATTCGCGATCAACCAGATTCAGGACGCGATGGGCTTTCGCACGTCGGTGCGCAATTCCCATTCGCATCACTTCCTCACCCGTGTTCAGGCCTACAACGACCAGGATAAGGGCGAAGGCGCACCGATCAGGCGGTTGCCGGGTGTCGAGCAAGCGCTCAGAAAAATGCGGCCCACCGCCAAATAGCGTGACCGTGTACCGGGCACTCGCTGGATTGAGCCGCGGTATCGCTAGCATCGCGAATGGAAATTACGGACAGTCCGGCCGCCGCCTTCAGGCCCGCAAACGGATCCTCGCACCATGTCGTATGATAGTCGGCATCGATTACTACTTGATATCCAATAGTAATATCTGTGGCGGCATAGTACTCACTGCCTCGATGCCGATACCCTGCGACGGATGAACAGCCACCGAGATCATGAGCTCGAATGCGCCTCCCGGATCGAGCAAGCCGACGATTACGTGGCGCTTGCGAGGTTGCGCGCGGCGGCGGCACAATCGGCGGCAAGGCGGCGCGTCTCTCAATCGCCGCGAAGGAGCAATGCCATGGTGTCGTGGAAGACTGAACATGTTCCGGGTCCGCCGCGTATCGCGGTCGATCATGTCGGCGCCGGCCCGCTGGTGATTTTCCTGCACGGAATTGGCGGCAATCGCACTAACTGGCACGACCAGCTTCCCGAATTCGGCCGCCACTTCCACGCAATCACCTGGGACGGACGCGGGTACGGCGACAGCGACGATTACGACGGCCCGCTCGACTTCGGCGATTTCGCCCACGACCTGGCGCGTGTCATCGACTATTTTCACGCTGCTCGCGCGCACCTGGTGGGGCTCTCGATGGGCGGCGTGATCGCGATGGACTTCCACGCGCGGTACGCGGAGAAAGCCACTACCCTAACTATCTGCGATTCGCTGCCGGGCATGAACAATCTCACGTCCGATCAGCGGCGCGAGTTTATCCGGCTGCGCCAGGAACCGCTGCTGCAAGGCAAAGAGCCGAGCGACATCGCGCCCGTGGTTGCGCGCACGTTAATCGGGAAATCGGCGGCGCCCGCGGTGTTCGATCGGCTGGTCGCCAGCATGACGGCGCTGCATAAAGCTTCGTATGTCAAAACGATCGCGGGGATGGCGAACTATACGGGGCCGTTCGAGTTGGAGAAGATCGCGGTTCCGACTCATATCGTGGTCGGTGACGAAGACACGTTGACGCCACCCGCAACCTCACGTGCGATGGCGCGGCGGATTTCCGGCGCGCAACTGACGATTATCGAACGCGCGGGCCATCTCTCCAATATCGAGCAACCGCGCGCCTTCAACGAGGCCGTCCTCACGTTTCTGCTGCAACATCGCGACGGCGCCGCGTAACTGCCACCGTTCCGCCAGCCTCATGTTGACCCCAGCCGAAGAAGCCGACCATCTCAAACTGGCGGCCGATATCGCCGGCCTCGAACCACCGGAAGTGGTTCTGCCCGAGTCGCATCAAGTCGTGATCCACCGGATGCGCTTTCACTATCTCGACTGGGGCACGAAGGGGCGAAAGCCGATTCTCTTGTTTCACGGCGCGGCGCAAAACGCCCACGCATGGGATCTGATCTGTCTGATGCTGCGGCGCAATTACTATTGCATCGCACTTGACCAGCGCGGCCATGGCGATAGCGAGTGGGAACCGGCGGGCGATTACAGCCTCGAGAGCCAGACCGCCGATGTCGAGGGATTCATCGAGAAACTCAAACCGCATCGTCCGCTGCTCATCGGGCATTCGATGGGTGGAATCGCGGCGATAGGCTATGCGCTGCGGCACGCCGCCGCGATGGCCGGTTTGGTGTTGATCGATGTTGCCGCGGAGGTGAGCAATGACGGGGCGAACCGGCGCACCGGCGCCACTTTCAATCAGCGCCGTGAATTCGAGTCGGTCGACGAAATCATGGCGCGTGCAATGGCGTCGAACCCGCGGCGCAATGCAGTCCTGCTCCGCCGCAATCTGATGCACAATCTGCGTCGCCTGCCCAATGGCAAGTGGATCTGGAAGTACGATCCGAATCGCGATTTCGCCATCGACCGCGCCGCGCGCGCCCGGAAAATCCTCGCAGGATGCCACGATATCTCCTGCCCGACGCTCATCATGCGCGGTGAACGGAGCGACATTCTCACCGAGGAGAGCGCGGCGAGTTTCGCGCGAGCGTTGCCGCATGGGCGCTGGATTCGAATCGCGAATGCCGGCCACACAATCCACGCTGATAATCCGCGCGGTCTGCTCGAGGCGCTGGCTCCGTTTCTGGCCGAGATTGGGTTCTAGCTGACGCGCGGCGTGATCGCACTTCCGTGGCGCGGCAGCGAGATTTCCGCACTGGCGGGTTCGACCACCAAGCGATCGCCGGCGCGGATGCGCATTGCCACCGCCACCAAGCCACTGTCGCCGTCCGCCTCGATCGCGGTGACCGTGCCTTCACAGCGCACCGTGTCACCGGCGAAGACCATGCCGCGCAGCCGAAAAGCGAGGCGCCGGATGAACGCGCGCGGTCCCAGCCAATCGATCAGCATTTCCGCCAGCAGCGCCCCGAGCATCTGGCCGTCAACCACGGGGGTTGGCAGATTACGCGCTTGCGCGTAAGCGGAATCGTAATGCAGGCGATGCCAGTCCCAAGTCGCGCCGGCGTATGCGATCATCCGCATCTGGCTTAAGGTGCGTTCCAGCGGCGGCGCCGATTGGCCGACGCTGAGCGCGTCCGCGCGCATCGTGACGGTATTCACCGGAGTTGCTCTAGTGGCTGAAAAATCAAAGTCTCGCGATTGCGCGCGAGCAATTCGCCGCGCTGATTGGTGTAGGTGCCAACCGCGACCGCGACCAGCATCGGGCCGGTTCGCGGTGAAACGTGTTCGGTTATTTCTTCCAGCCGCCAGACCGCGGTCAAGCGATCGTCGGGTGTCACTGGACGGGAAAACTCGTACTCGTGACCGCCGCGAATCATGCGGAAGCCGGGTAGTGGCGGTTCCCATGCGTGGCCGATGTAACCGTCATCGTTAGGCGCGCGATGCGCGTACTGGTTGGTTTCACAGACGAAGGTCGGCGGCGCGATTACCGAGGGAAAGCCCGCGGTGCGCGCATAAGCGTCGTCGCTGTAGAGCGGATTGTCGTCGCCCATCGCGAGCGCGAAATAGCGAATCGACGCGTGGCCTAGCTCCTCCGGCGCGGTGTAGGTGAAATCGTGTTCGGTCCACGCCTTCAGTTGGACTTTCAGTTCGTCTGTAAGCAGGATCGCGATGGCGCCATCTCCTAGTCGAGGGTCGCGACCGAATCGACTTCGATTTGAAACTCGGGCCGCAGCAACGCCTCGCATACGACGCCGGTCGACACCGGAAACGGTTCGCGCAACATCCGAGTGCGCACGCCGCCCACTTCGCGATAACGCGGCAGCGCTGTCGGCGTGACATATTCGACCGTCTTCACCAGGTGCTCCGGTCCGCCGCCCGCCGCCGCGACCACGCGCAGAATATTTTCGTAAACGAAGGTTGATTGCGCGACCACGTCGCCGGCATGCACGGGAATTCCCGACGACGGGTCGAGTGCGGCCATGCCGGAGACAAAGAGCATGTTGCCGGCGCGCGCGGCCGGACTGTAGGTGAGTTGCGCGTAGCGACCGAGGCCGGGATTGACCACGGTGCGTCCGTGGCGCGAGGCGATGAAATCGACCTGGAGCATGGAGTCGCGATGCGACACGCGCGGCATGATGATGCCGGTGGCGGCGGGAAAATCCGGCGCGAAATTCTCACGGCGGACGCGGCCGGTATCCTTATAGGCCGGCAGCGCGGCCGTGGTCAGGTAGTCGACGGTTTTGACCACGTGACTCATATCGAGGCCGAATTCCTTGAGAACCCGAGTGGCCCGGATGTAAATCGCGCGCGCCTGTCCCACGACGTCGCCCGCCCTGACGACCGCACCGGCGTCGTCGAGCGGCAGAATCGACGAAAGGTAGACCAGTCCGTCGGTCGCGCAACCCGACCATGCGCGGAGCGATGCGGAGGCGGCCGCGGCGGCCGCTCCGGCTTCAACTTCGATTTCGATAAACGCCTGCGGGCGCAGCAACCGCTTCACTACCACGACGTTGACCGCCGGATGTGCCGCGCCGAGCACTTCTTCGCGAATCTCCCGCGCTTCGGCGTATCGTTCGATGCCGTCGGTGGTGACGTATTCCGCAACCCGCACGACTTCAGCAAACGTCTTGCCACCCGCCTCCAAAATCGTCGCAATTTTGGCCCACGCCGTGCGCGCCTGTTCGGCCATCCCGCCCTTGACGACGATCTCTCCGCTCGGCGGATCGTATTCGGAAGCCGAATGGCCCGACAGCAGCGTACGACTCCCGGCCTGAAGGCCGAGCGAGAAGGTGTAACGGGAATAGTCAAACCAGGGAAAGTTGCGCGGTTTGAGAGCTATACGGCTCACGATGCTCCCATTGCCTGAAGACGTACAGGCTCATGATGGATTTGTCAGCGACCGTAGCCGCCAAGCCGCGCAGTTGTCAAACCTGCGCTTCAGGCAAAAACAGCCAGGCCGTGAGCAACCGCATCCGGTGCTCACGGCC
>JBOHWJ010000166.1:0-2715 GCA_050736495.1 Binataceae bacterium (SeqCode)
GGAGACCGTGCGCGGCTTCGCCGAAATCCTCGACGGCAAATGCGATGACCTGCCGGAGCAGGCCTTCTACCTGGTCGGCACCATCGACGATGCCCGGGCCAAGGCCGAACGCCTCGCCCGCGGCGAAGCGCGCTAAGACGGTCGAGCGCATCGCGATGGCCGATACGTTTACGTTCAAGCTGGTGACGCCCACCGGCATCGTTTTCGACGGCGCGGTCGAACAGGCGACCGCGGTCAATCCGCTCGGTGAATTCGGTGTGCTCGCGACGCATACGAATTACGTTACCGCGCTGGTGCCAGGGATGCTGACGCTCAAGCTCGCCGAAGGCAATTTCAACGAATTCCTGCTCGTCGGCGGACTCGCCGAGGTCAAGGACGGCGCGATGACGGTGCTCGCGCTCGAGGCGTTCGCACCCGGCGCGGTCGATAGCGGCGCAGCGGCGCATGAAGTGCGGGACGCCGAGGAAAAGGTCTCGCAGATGAGCTTTTACGAGCCTGGTTATTTCGAGGCCGAGAACGCTCTCAAGCTCGCGCGGGCGCGTGCACAAATCGACCAGCTTCGCCGCGCTCCCCACTAAGGAAGTTCTGCGCAAGTGCATCCTGTCATTCTGAGCGCCCACTAGGGAAGCTCTGCACAAGATGTCGTATTGTCATTCCGAGCGCCTCTAGCGGAGCCGCAGGCGAAGCGAGCAAAGGAGTCGGCGACGTGCGTTTAGAATCAGCGAAGAATCCCCGGGTTCTTCGCTGCGCGGACTCCGTTCAGAATGACAAAAATGACTTGTGCAGAAGGTTCCTAAGAGGCCTGTTTGTCGCGCGCATGCGGCCGGGACTCCACGTCACATCCTGATGGTTCCCGCCACTGGCCTTGGACAGCCGCGGACGTCCGCGGCGGTCCAGGCGCCGCGCATAGTCCCGTTCACGTTTCGCTGCGACCATCGCGATGTCCGAGCCAACCAGAAAAGGATGATTGCCGCCGCCTTCGGCATTCCACTCCAGCGCCAGGCCACAACCCAATCCGGCGAAATCAACGCGGGATTCCAGCTCAATAGATCGATTCAGCCTATATGTTTTAGCGAGAGGTATCGCGAGGGCGCGGCGGCCGGCGGATCAATGAGAGATTTGATTTGTTGGAGAGTTTTTCCGGTCGGGGAAAATTCGTTTATGGCGTGGGTGTGATGTAAAGTGGGTATTTGGTAGTTAGCAACTGCTGGAGGAACGTGGAGCTTACCTTTCATACCGACTATGCGTTGCGGGTCTTGACCTACCTTGGGTTGCGGCCCGGACGGCTTTGCCTGATCGCGGACATCGCCGAGCATTATCGCATCTCGCGCAACCATCTGGTCAAGGTGGTGCATCGCCTCGCTCGCGGCGGCTTCGTGCGCACCTACCGCGGCAAGGGTGGCGGCGTGACGCTGGCGCGGGCGCCCGGCGAAATCAACGTTGGCGCCGTGGTCCGCTGCACCGAAGGGCCGGTCAGGTTGGTCGAATGTTTCCGCGGTGAAGACAATACGTGCGTGATAAGCGGGGCATGCATGCTGGCCGGGATGCTGCAGGAGGCGTGTGAGAATTTCCTGGTCACACTCGACCGCTACACGCTGGCCGATTTGCTGACGCGGCGCGCTCGGCTCAGCCGGATGCTGGCACTGCCGCCGCTTTCGGAGGAACCGCGCCGCGAGCTACCGCGACATTCCACCGGCTGACCCATTTTTTCAGCAGTCCGCCCGGTACACGGCGCCAGCGAAGGGGAAGCTGTCACACCAGCAGCCGTACGGCTGAATCCGCGACTTCGGCGACTGTGAGATTCGCGAGAGCCGCGCGCCATATCACTTCGACCCTCCCGAGCGGCCGCCAGCGTACGGGATCGGTCGGGCCGAACAGCACCACTCCGGGTGCGCCAGCGGCGGCGGCCAGATGCGACACGCCGGAATCGTTACCGGCGAAACCTCGGGCGAGACTCGCGAGCGCGGCGGCTTCGCTGAGTTGGAGACCGCTTACGGTTCTGAGACCACGGCCGCATAAATCAATTTCGAGCATTGATTCGGCCGGACCGAGCACGAAGAGCGCGGGCAGATGAGCTTCGAGTTCGCGCGCGAGAGCGCGGAATTTTTCCAGCGGCCAATTCTTAGCGGGGGTGCCGCTGCCCGGGAAAAGAAGCACGAAGCGGTGCGGCGCGAGCCCCAGCCGTTCCAATACTGGCGCGGCCGACTCGATATCGCCGCGTGATACTTCGATCCGCGGCGCGAGCGACGCCGGCGGCTCCTCGCCGATCGCGCGCAGATAGCAGGCCGCAACATGGCCGCCACCGGGCGGACGAAACGGATGGAAGCTCACCGTGTTCTCAGACGCCGCCGCCAGCGAGGCGCGGAAGCGTTGGTCGCTTGCGGCGAAAAATGAATAGGTTCGGTCGAACGCTCCGAAAAATGCACTAACCTCCGGCCTTCGAGTGCCGTCTCCGATGAAAAGCAGGCTCATCTCACGACGATCGATTGAGTGGCCGCGCGCAACGCCGAGACGGGGCGCGGCGAAACGCGCCAATTCCGCCCGCGCCATCAGTTCGAGCGTGGCTGCGGGATGACGCCGCGCGATCGCGCGCAGCGCGGGCGCGAAGCAAATGAGATCACCCAATGCTCCAGGAAAAATCACCAGCACACGGCTGCCGGGGCGGGATGCCAGGGCGGATTGCGTCATCGCGGCTATTCTATCTGATTTTCATCC
>JBOHWJ010000167.1:0-5214 GCA_050736495.1 Binataceae bacterium (SeqCode)
TGGCGAGGTCGCGCACTTTCGCCTCGAACAGCCGGATTTTGGTCATCGTGCGGTACATGTCGAGCAGCAGGTCTTTGCCAACATCCATGGTTTCCGCGCCTCCTGTCCTCGCGGTAATTTGCGCCGATTCGTACGCCAGCGTCAAATGATGAGAATCTCCCGAGTTGGATAGCGGCAACGAAAGCCCGGGCTGGATCAAATATCACGCGATGGCCTTTGACCCGTGCATGCATCCATCGATGCCGCGGTTTCGCCGCTTCGCGCATCGCGCTACAAGTGGCCGTCGATGACCCGTAGAGAATCCGCCTCGACTATCGCCGCGGCTCCCGCTTCACCGGTGAACCGCGCGGCGCCGCGCCCATCGTCGCGCCGGGGCAAGCCCGCACACGTCAGCGGCGCCACCGTCGGCCGCATGCTCGCGATTTTGCGCAAGGCCGCGCCGCAATGGAATGCGCCGGTGCTGGCGCTGATGGCGGCGGAGCGGCGCGACCCTTTTCTGACGCTCATCGGATGTATCCTCAGCTTGCGCACCAAGGACGAAACCACCGCGATTGCCGCACCGCGCCTGTTCTCGCGCGCCGCCACGCCGGCCGCGATGATCGAACTGGCGCTGCCGGAGATCGAACAGCTCATCTATCCGGTTGGCTTCTATCGCACCAAGGCGCGCGTCATCCGCGGCCTCTGCCGCGACCTTATCGATCATTTCGATGCTACCGTGCCCGACGAAATCGATCGGTTGCTGACGCTTAAAGGGGTCGGCCGCAAGACCGCCAACCTGGTCGTGACGGAGGCCTTTGGCAAACCCGGCATCTGCGTCGACACCCACGTTCATCGTATCTCCAATCGCTGGGGCCTCGTGCGCACCAAAACTCCCGCGCAGACCGAGGAAGCGCTGCGCGCAACGCTGCCCCGCCGTTACTGGCTGGAATACAACAGTTTGCTCGTCGCCTTCGGGCAGACGATATGCCAACCGCTTTCGCCATGGTGTTCGCGCTGTCCGGTGGCACATTTATGCCCACGAATCGGAGTAACGCATTCGCGCTGAACGTCAGATTTCCGTGGAACCTGGGCGTTCATCGAGATCTCCGCGTGTTGGGGATCTCGATGGTAGTTGCGAGGTCATTTGAGACGTCCGTGATACCTGTGCGGACTTCATCAGCACGTTTCGCACGCATCGAAAGGATTTCATAATGAGTTACAACGAAATCGGTTTCATCGGAACCGGCGCGATGGGTCTGCCGATGGCGGCTAACCTTATCGCCGCCGGCTTCAAACTTCGCGTTTACAATCGTACCGCCGCCAAGGCCGAAGCGCTCGCCTCCAAGGGCGCGCAACTCGTCGCGACAGCGGCTGACACCGCTTTACCCGGTGGTATCTTGGTTTCGATGGTCACGGACGACGCGGCGCTGGAAGGCATCGTAACGGGCGACGACACTATCGCGTCGCGCCTCGCTCCCGGCGGCATTCATCTCTCGATGGCGACGGTGGCGCCGGCAACTTCACGCAAGCTCGCGCGTTACCACGCCGAACGCGATAGCGTTTTCGTGACCTCGCCCGTGTTCGGCCGTCCCGACAACGCTGGCAAACGCCAACTCGTCGTCTGCCTGTCCGGACCGGCGGCCGCCAAGGACAAAGTCCGCCCGCTGATCGACGCGATGGGACGTATCGTCTACGACTATGGCGACGATCCGGGCGCCGCCAACGTCGCCAAACTATGCGGCAACTTCCTTATCGCCGCGGCGCTCGAAGCGATGGCCGAAGGTTTTACGATGTGCGAGAAAAACGGCGTCGACCGCATCAAGGTCGCCGAAATGCTCGGCCAAACCCTGTTCGCGTGCCCGCTCTACCAGAACTACGGCAAAATGGTCGCTGAGAAACGCCATCTGCCGGCGGGCTTCCGCCTAGAGCTCGGACTCAAGGACGTCGAACTGGTGATGCGCACAGCCGGCGAGGTGACGGCACCGATGCCGACCGCAAGCGTGGTGCGCGACCGCCTGATCGGTGGAATGGCGAAGGGACGCGCCGACATGGACTGGTCCGCGCTCGCCCTCGGCGTGCTCGACGATGCCGGCTTGGCGTCGGGTCAACGCTAGCTGTGTCATCGGCCCTTTCGAGGTCAAAGCGCCGCCGCACGCGGGGTTGATAGCAGGCTCGACGACCGCACGAATTTAGGTGTTCAATGAAATCGGCGATTTGCGCGGCGGCGATAATTCTATGCACGATGGCGTCGTTGCTGGTTATCAACGGGCCGGCGCACGCGACCGATTTCTACGAACTCCAGATGTACACGGTCGATACCGAGCCGCCGGGCGATCTCATGATCGAACTGCATTCCAGCTCGGTCACGAGCGCCTACAACCATAAAACCCAACTTCCGCTCTACCAGATTCACAACACGGTCGAGCTCACCTACGGCGTATTGCCCTGGATGGAAGTCGGGCAATATCTATGCACCGCGCGCCTCGACACTGGCACCTACGAATACGCGGGCGCGCGCACCAAGCTCCATTTCGGCGTGCCGCAAACCGACACGTGGCCGATCAAGATCGGCGGTAATATCGAGCTTCAGTACATGCGGCGCGAGGCGGTCGACGATCCGTTCAACATCGAGTTCATGCCGATCATCCAAGGCGAGGTCAAAGGTTTTCTGTTAGTCGCCAATCTGAGCTTCGGCAAGCAGTTCAGCGGCCCCGGCACGCATGCGGGAGTCGGCTTCGAGCCCGCCGCGGAGGTCACTTATCGCTTGCACGGACGTTTCAACTGGCTTGAGCCGGCGCTCGAATACTATGGCGATATCGGTCCGCTGCAGCATCCGCTTAATCTCGATGAGCAGCAGCAGTTCATCGTGCCGGCGGTGAATCTTCATCTGACGCCGCCGTTGGAGTTCAACTTCGGCGTCGGCGTCGGCCTGACGCGCGCCTATAGCGGTGATTTCATCAAGGGCACGGTTGGCTGGAGTTTCTAGCGCGCCGGCGGCGGGCGCGTTTGGACGTTGCACCAGTCCCAGGGCTTAACTATTGTCGTGGTGCGGCGCCAGATTGCTCATGACGGCGCCGAAAAAGTCCTCCGTGTCGGAACTTCACCGAGACGAAAGCAAAGTCGGGCTCATCCTGAGTCAACTCGCGGGTGTGCGCGCGCGCCGCAACTCGCTGGCGGTTCAGCACTGGGTATTCGGCACGGTCGCGACGCTGGTAGTCGGCGCGGCTTTAGTGTTTGCCGCGGCGATCAAGTTCGACCCAATCGCTTTCCTGCTGGCCGCTGCGATCGTGGCGATTATCGTGATCGTCACGTTAGTGCGCGTGGTCCGTTCGGCACTGCGAATGAGTTCCAATATGCTTGCCGCCGCCGCACTGGCCGATGAACGCGGGCAACTCAAGGACCGCCTTACGACCATTGCTACGGTCGCACCGCAAAAGCGGCGTTCAGCGCTGTGGGATTACCTGATCGAAGACATTTTCTCGCTGCGCGAGGAGTTCACGCCGTCCAAGGTTGAGCCGCGGCGCATCGAGCGCTCGATTTTCGCCTTCCTCGCGGCATGCTTGATAGCCCTGCTGATGCTGCCCATGCTGACAGGGTATCGTCCGCAACCGATCGCCGCCAACGGCATGGTGCCGCCCGAGCAAATAACTGCCGACATCAATAACCTGGTCATCCGGCCCGCCGACCCCGCGCTCGAACCGAATGCGCGAATATTCGCCGACCAGGAAACCCTGCGCGCCTTGGAACAGAAACTCGCCCGATCCGAAAAGTCGCAAGGCGGCAATGGCCCGATGTCCAAACTGATGGACCGGGCGCGCAATTTTGCCGACGCCTTTCAGGACAAGCTGACGGGACGCCAGAACTCTCATATGCCTCCCATCAGCATGCGGCTCACCGATAACCACAAGAGCGGCGGCGCTCACGGCACGAAGCCCGGCGGCCAGTCTGGATCATCCAAGGGCAACGGCGGCAATGGTTCCAGACGCCCAGGCGCCAACAGCGGTAACCAGATGGCGCAGGGCAAACAAGCGCTGCCTCCGCTCGCTTCGCTCGCTCCCAATCAAGCCGATCAACTTGCCGATAACAATCAATCGGGAACCCCGGGCTACCAGGAACGGCAGGGCAATCAGAATTCGCCCAACGATTCATCCAATCCGATGCTTCAACCAGACCAGGGCAGCGGCGGCGGCGGCGGCGGCCACGGTTCCGGTGCGGATCCCAACAGCCTGTTCGGCAAACCGAGCATGCAGCCCTTGGGCAGCGACAGCTTCAAGATCGCGATTGATGCGCAACCTTCCGACGAGAGCACATCCCCGGGGAGCCCTGCCTACGTTCCTCCCAAAGTGCGCGTGCCGCTCAACTCCACTCAGTATCCCGACGAACCGCTCGCACGCACATCGGTACCGGCCAGCGACCAGATGACGATTAAGCGGGTGTTTCAACGATGAACGAGGCGTTTGAAGTTTCCTCGGCGCAGGCACCGACCGTCGCCGATTTCGCACAGGTCTTTCGCCGCCTTCAGGCCGAGATTCACAAGGTGATCATCGGCCACGAGCAAGCGGTTGAGAACTTGCTCGCGGCGTTGTTGGTGGGCGGCCACGTACTGATCGAGGGCGTGCCCGGAACCGGCAAGACCACGTTGGTCAAAACCCTCGGGCTGGCGCTCAACCTGAGCTTCAACCGTATCCAGTTCACGGTCGACCTGATGCCGGCGGATATCACCGGCACGCGGGTGATTCTCTCGAGTGCGGACGGACGGCGCGAATTCAGCTTCCAGCCCGGACCGATCTTCTGTCACATTCTGCTCGGCGACGAGATCAACCGCGCCACCCCCAAGACCCAGTCCGCTCTGCTCGAAGCGATGGCGGAGCGACAGGTTACGACCGGCGGCAACACCTATCGCCTCGCGCCACCGTACTTCGTGATGGCAACGCTCAATCCGATCGAAATGGAAGGCACCTATCCGCTGCCCGAAGCCCAGCTCGACCGCTTCCTCATGAAGATCATCGTGACCTATCCCGATCGCGACGAGCTGAGCCTCATCGTCGACCGCACCATTGCCCGCGAGGAGGCCGAGGTGCACGCCGTCCTGGACCGCGACGCCATTCTCGAAGTCCGCGACGTTTGCCGCCAGGTGATGGTCGCGCCGCACGTCCGCGATTTCGCCATCCAGATCGTGATGGCCACCCAACCCGACCAGAAGGAAGCCCACGAATCGGCGCGCAAGTATGTTCG
>JBOHWJ010000168.1:0-7571 GCA_050736495.1 Binataceae bacterium (SeqCode)
GTCGTATCAGTGCACATGACGATATCGCCGACGCCGATGAAGCACGTGTTATTGACCACCGTCGAGGCGGCGCTGAGCGTGACCTGACCGGCGCAAGCTGCTCCCGACGACATCGAGAAACCGCCCATCGGCCCCCACGAACTCATCGTCGTGGGCGGCACCGGCGGTTGCGGCTGCACCTGCAAACACGCGGTCATGGTCAGGCTCAAAAACGCGGCCAGCGTCGGAAGAATCTTGCGCATCCCCACCTCCGTGATTTCTCCGACACTATTTTAGCCGCAGGCACCGCTGTGTGTCGCCATCGGCGGCCCGGCCGGCGTGCGCGCGAGCGATGCGCGCCGCACAACGTGGAGAAAGCCCTCGCGATGGCCTATAAGCCTGGCAGGGTGTTGAGAACGAAGGACGATTCGTAGTTTGTTTGGGTTTCTCAACACGGTTGCTGCTAAATGATCACATCCAGAGCGGAGGCATCACAGCGATGAAGACACGCGGAACCGGCTTGTTCATGCTATGGACCGACGTCGATCCCGAATACGAGGCGGAGTTCAACCGCTGGTACAACGACGAGCATATCCAGCATCTGCTCAAGGTGCCCGGATTCCTGAGCGCCGGCCGTTACGCCGCGCTCAAAGGTGCGCCCAAGTACCTCGCGATGTACGAACTCGAGAACTCCGACGTGCTGCGCACCGCCGCGTTTCTCGACGAGGTCCGCTACCGGCCGTCGCCATGGCGCACCAAGGCCTCTGGCGGACACGTCGGGCGCAATTATCTGCTCAACGCCTATCGCCAGATATTTCCGGCGCGCACCAATCCAATCGAACTCACGATGGGACCGTCTAAGTATCTGCAGATGGGCCGCATGGATATTCCCGCGCATATGGAGGAGGAATTCAACGCCTGGTACAACACCGTTTATGTGCCCGACTACCTGACCGTGCCGGGCGTTATCCGCGCGCGCCGCTTCGTCGCCGTCGACGGCCAGCCCAAATACCTGACGGTATACGAGTTCGAGAATGCGCAAGTGCCTGAGAGCGAGGCGTGGAACAAAGTGCGTAATCGCAATCCGTGGACGCTGCGGGTGCGGCCCTATATGAAGCTCGACGAGGGCTCGCCCAGCGTCTTCGAGCGCATCTATCCCGAGAAATAGATGCCCGAGAAATAGATGCCCGAGAAATAGATGCCCGAGAAATAGATGCCCGAGAAATAGATGCCCGAGAAATAGATTGTTGCTCTCCCTGGTAAGGCACGCCGCTTGCTGGTCACGGCACATAGGCGCGCCCCGCGAACGGGATGCGCCCCATCGCATGGCTGGAAAAGACCCTTGCCTGACTTCCCCGACCCGGCGGGGAAATTGGAAAAGAGCGCAGCGAAAAGTCTCCGCGCGTACGGTCGCCGCGCGCGACGGATGAGCGCTACGCGGCCGGCGCCTCGCGCATGCACTGCGAGAGCAGATCGAGCGCCCTGGCCGCGAACGTATACATGTTGGCGACGCGGTCGGCGCTGCCGGTTTCGAGCGTTAATGTGCGCTCGACCGCACCGGTAATCGCGATACAGGTATGCCCGGCCGCATCACCGTAGCGATTGCCGGTCGGTCCGGTCGCGCCGGTTTCGGCGACGCTCCAACTGACGTCGAAGCGCTGCCGCGCCCGGCGCGCCATCACCAGCGCGTACGGTTCAGTAGATGCCCGCATCCCTGCGAAGGCCGCGTCAGGCAAATCGAGCAGCTTGCGCCGCGCCTGGATGGTGTAGACGACCATGCCCCCGAGGAAGTAGGCCGAGGCGCCCGGCACGCTCAGCAGCGCCGCCGAAACCAGGCCGCCGGTCGACGATTCGGCGATGGCGATAGTTTCGTGACGTTCTTTCAGCAGCGCGCCGATTTTTTCGGCGATTGGCAACAAATCCTGCATTGGTGTTCATATCCTGGGGTCGATTGATGGGCCGAGTGTAGTGGAGCACGTGGCTATGCGCCAATGGAGCACGTCGCCGCGGCCTGTCCAGGGCGGAATCAATCAATGCTCGATCGGGCCGCGCGCGACGCTCTTACTTCCGCGTCGGCGTGCCGGTGTTCTGACGCGCCGCGTGGACGCCTTCGATGAACCCGGTCTTGCCGTATATGGCGACGGATTCCTCTACATCTTTGAGCAACTCGGCCGGCAACTTTTCGAGATCGATCTTCTGTCCGTACGGCTGCTTGGCCTCGAGCCCGGTGTTCCAGTAAGTCTCGATACGATTGCCTTCAGGATCGTAGATGTAGACGCCGATGGCGTTGCCGTGCGAGATGACGCGGTCGAGCTTGACGCCATGCTCCTTGAAGCGGCGGTAGTAACCAATGACGTCGTCGAGACTGTTGCAGCGGAAGGATACCTGTTGCACCACGCTGGCTTCGGGGCCGACGTTGCGCCCGCGGCATAGTAGCAACTCATGATGCTCGACCTGAGGCCGCGCGCTCATGAAGACCATGCCGAGTTCGGGGTCTTCATCGGTCACCGTCAACCCGATGATGTCGCGATAGAAGGCCTTCTGCTTTTCGAGGTCGTGCACGTGGAGACCGACGTGCCCCAGCCGCGCAATCGATGGTGTGGGCATTTCAATTCCTCCTCGTCATTTCGTCAAAGATCCTATGCGCAGGCGCATGCGGCGCGGCGATTCCGGCGTATCGTGCCGCACTGCGTATAATTGCCGTATCCTCGCAAGTGCGGCCGCCGATGCGCAAGCCGAATGCTTCGCGCGGGCCATGTCAAAGACGCGCGCCATTGGGGCCAGCCGGTGAACCGCAGCGCGGGCCTGGGCCGGATGACGAGCCGATGACGGTCTGCTCAGGCGCTTGCGCGCGCTTGGAACCGCGCCAGGACGCGGCTGCGCAACGGCTCCTCCATAAGCGCCGAAAGTGGTTTGGCCAGGCCGAACACTTCGACCAACAGCCGGTGCACGTCCGCGTCCTCGCCCGCGATCGAATCCAATGCGGTGAAATATTGGACCGCTGCCTCCCGATCCGGTGGACGTTCGCCCCGGGTCTTCGGATAGGCGAAGTCGGAGCCGGCGGAGAGCGTCCATGGGGCGCTGACTACTTCTGCCGCTTGTGGGAAAAATTCCGCCACCAAACCGTCAAGTCCGCGCGACTCGGCCGCCCGCTTGCTTAGCAACCTCCCCAGGCTGCGCGCTTGCAGAGCCGCCGAACTCATCCCCTGCCCGTAGACCGGATTGAAGCTGCTGATAGCGTCGCCGAGCACGATGAATCTCTCCGGAAAGGCGCTCAGCCGTTCGTAATGTCGCTGCACGCTGGTCGGGAAGCGGTAATGCGAGACCTCGCTCGCGCGCCTGGCGTCCTTGATGAGGTCGTAAAGCCGGGTCGAGTACAACGATTTGGCGAACGCAAGAAATCCTTCTCCATCGTCCGGCGGATACTCGCCGAAACGGCCGGCCAGACTCACCTGCCACAGACCGTCCTCGATCTCCGCCAGCAAGGCGCCACTGGCATTATCGGGCGGCGCTCCGTAAAGCGCCACGATCTTCGCGCTTTCATCGCAATGGTCCGGCTTGCGAAACTTCGCGGTCGAATATGCGAAATCGACGCCGATGACGGTTTCCACGGGCGTCGCAAAGCCAAGCTCGCCAAGCCAGCGCGGTGCGTGCGAGCCGCGTCCACCGGCGTCCACGACCAGATCCGCTTCGAGCGGACCCGCGCCGTCCGCGCTCGTGTAGCGCACGCCTTGAACGCGCACGTCGCCGTAGATGAGCCCCTGAACCGCCGCGTCGCTTTCCAGCCGTACATTGGGCAGCGCCAGCGTGAATTGTCGAATGCAATGTTCGAGTAGGCCGCGACTTTGGCTGTGCAGCGAATAACCCAGGTCGCGCGGCTCTTTGATCGACCCGGTACTCGAATATGCCCGGCCGCCACCGGGCGGATAGAAAACGATCTCTTCGGCGATGCGCACACGCACCGCGCCCATACTCTGCAATTTGTCGGTGAAGCCGGGGTAAAGCGAGGACAGTACCTGCTGTCCGCCCAGCAGCATCGTATGAAAGTGCGCCCCTTGCGGAATTGATTTGTGGAGCGCCGGTTGTTGATCGATATGGTCGCGCTCTAGCACGGTGATGTGGTCGAAATGCTCCGCCAGCATCCCAGCGGTGATTAGCCCCGCGATGCTGCCGCCGATAACGATGGCGTGTTGTCCCAGGCGATTTGTCATCAGGCTGTTCCCTCCAGCTTCATCAACGCTTGCGCGACCTATCGGTTCCCCGGGCGCAATGTTCGGTCTGCCTATTGTGAACACTCGACGCGCATCGAGCTAGCCGTGAATCCTTCGCGCCCGCCGCCCCGTCATGTTACTTTCGGCCCGTAAGTCTGCCGCGTCAGCGAGGAAAGCCAATGGCCTTCACCGTGCAAATCGACAAGTTCCGCTTTGAGAATGAGTTTCGCAAAGGTGTCAGCGGCAAGCGCGTTTTGATAACCGGCGCCGGCCGGGACGGCGGCCTGGGCCAGGCCTTCGCGTTGTCGGCCGGGCTCAATGGCGCCAGCGTGGTTGGCGTCCATTTCCACACCAGCTATGCCGACGGCTTCGACCTGGTCAATGCGTTGCGTGAGGCGGGCGTCAATGCGTTCCCGGTACAGGCCGATGTCACCAACCTGGGTGATCTGTGGGCTAGCCGCAGTTACGTCATCGAGCAGATGGGCGGCTTGCCGCCGAATCTTCTGATTTGCAATTCGGGTCTCACCGAGAGGGGCTATTCGTTCGGCCGCGCGCTGCGCGAAATTCCCGGCGAACCACTGGCGATGCGGCGCGCGCGCGTGCGCCAGCATTTCATCGACAACCTGCAGGAATCGCGGCTGGTGCTCGACACCAAGATTGACGGCTTCCTCGCCATGACCCACCTATGGGCGGGCGAGGCGGTTTATCATAAGGAACCGTTGCAGTTGGTCTACGTCTCCTCGCGCCAGGCGATCGACCCTGGCGTCTCGGTGCCCGGTTACGTCATCAGCAATTGGGGCGTGCTGCAATTGCCCAAGGTGCTCGCGGTCAATCTCGGCGGCAACTCGAAGCTGGTGACCGCTTCGTGCGTCCTGCTGCCGTTCGTCCGCACCAGTATGACGGGTGAATATGCGGATAATTCCAAGGTGTTCGGCCGCTGGCAGCCGCGCATGCTCGAAACCGATGAAGCGGCCAAGGCCGCGCTGCAATTGCTGGCGCGTCCGCAGGCGGAACTGGACCAGGGCCTGTTTGAGCTGATGGCCGAGGGCGGCGCCGATCAGGTTCGCGTGACATGGAAAAAGGTGTGGCTCGATTTGCGCGAGGAATCATTGGAATGGAGCGAGACCGCGGCCTTCCGCTGCTGACGCATGCGGGAAGGCCTGAATCAACGCATAATCCGCGGCCGGGCTGAAAACGGCTGCGGGATAACGCAACGCCATGAGCTCGAGGCGCTGACGGAGACTGAACGCGCGTTATCCGCCAGGGAGGAAATCAAATGACGACGACACATCGGCGGGCTGTGCAGCCCTTGCTCCGCGAAGAAGTTTCTCCGAGTGAGGCGATCGTCAAGGTTCTCGAACAGGCCGGTATCGATATGGTCTTCGGGATGCCCGGCGGCAATACCTTTTCCATCTTCAATGCGCTCTACGATCACAGGGAAATTATTCGCTCCGTGCTGGTGCGCGAGGAAGCCCGTGCCGGTATCATGGCCGAGGTTTACGGCCGCCTCACCGGCAAGCCCGGTGTCGCCATCGGGCAGGGCGCCTTTCTCGCCAACGTCACCCTCGGCGCCATCGAAGCACATCTGTCCAGTTCACCGATGCTGCTGCTCGGTGATTTGAGCGACCATGCGCCGTTCTCGCAGCACGGCCCCTATCAGTCGGGCACGGGCGAGTATGGCTCATGGGACGCCCGGAAATTGTTCTCATCGATCACCAAGCTGACAATGGTCGCCACCAGCGGCTCGCATGCGGTGCAGTGTACCGAGTTGGCGATCAAGCATGCGCTGAGCGGTGAGCGCGGACCGGTCGCCGTGCTCTACCATAGTCAATCGCTGCGCGGCCGCGTGGGACCGGATACCAAACCGACGCTGTACGGGCTCGATTCATATCTGCCGGAGGTGTCGCCGATGGCCGATCCCGCCGCCGCCGATGAAGCCGCGCGGATGCTGGCCGCGGCGCAGCGCCCATTGCTAATCGCGGGCAACGGTGTGCGTATCAGCCACGCCTATGCGGAACTGGCCGCATTGGCCGAAGCCCTTGGCGCCCCGGTGGCAACCACCGCCGGCGGCAAGGGAACGTTTGCGGAAACGCACGCGCTCGCGCTGGGCGTCTGCGGTAACTTCGGAACGCCGCTGGCCAATGCGGAGATCGGCGCGGCGGATGTGATCCTGGCCGTCGGCTCCAAGCTCGCCGTCACCGATTTCGCCAACGAGAATCCCAAGCTGCTTGATCCGCGGCGCCAGGCGCTTATCCAGATCGAAGTCGAACCGAAGAACGCATCGTGGACGTTTCCCGCTGAACTCGCGCTCATCGGCGACGCCAAGGCGGTACTGATCCAACTGACAAATGCCCTGGTGGAGGCCGGCGGAATCGCAGCGGATAGAATCGTGACGACGCGCGCGCGGCTGCAAAGCGGACGCCGGCAGCATGGATTTTTCAACGCGCCCGAGTTGAGTTCAGAGGCCGCGCCGCTATTGCCCCAGCGCATCATCAAGGACATCCAGCGCGCGGTTGCGAATGACGCCATCATTGCCTGCGACGCGGGTGAGAACCGCATCTTCATGACGCACTTTTTTCAGACCAAGGGAACCGGCACGTTCATTCAGCCAAGCGGCGTCGGCGGCATGGGCTACGCCATCCCGGCGGCGTTGGCGGCGAAGTTGATCCATCCGCAGCGTCAGGTCGTCGCGGTTTGCGGCGATGGCGGTTTCGCCATCGGTATGAACGGGCTGATGACCGCGGTTGCGGAGGATATTCCGATCGTCGTCGTGGTTTTCAACAATGGCGCGCTCGGCTGGGTCAAGCACGGTCAGGGCGATCGCAACATCGCCTGCGATCTATCGAGCTTCGACCACGCCAAAATCGCGCAGAGCATGGGCTGCCACGGCATTCGCGTCGACGATCCGCGCCAACTCGGGCGCGCTCTCGGCGAAGCGCTGGTAAATGACCGGCCCACCGTGGTCGACGTGCGGACCTCGCTCAGCGAATCGTTCCGAACGGTAACCTCGCCGCTGCTGAGCGAACGCGGCTGACGCCGCGGTCTCGGCACCCGCATCGCTACGGGCGGGAGCATGCGCCAATACAGCCCGCTGCCGGCACACGTGTCGCGCCGGGAATCAGCGTAAGCCGCCAAACACCTGGCGCAGCAGCGGCGTGACTTGCGCCGCCGGATTGGTGCGGATCTTTATTTCCTCCTGGCCAATCATGTAGAAGAGCCCGTCAAGGCTTTTCCGCACCACGTAGCTGTTGAGGTCGAATTGACTGGATGCACCGCTGAGCAGGCCGCCCATCGAGAGCGGTCCTGACTGGGATTTGCCGATCAGTTGGTCGTACTGATTTGATACTGAATATCTGGCCATCTCGGTCTTCACTATTGGCG
>JBOHWJ010000169.1:0-2801 GCA_050736495.1 Binataceae bacterium (SeqCode)
CACCGACGTAGCGAACTTTGCCTTGGGCGAGCACCGGGTGAAACGGGATATGTTCGGCCGGCGCGACGCATGGCAGTGAGCCGATCCGATCTTTAAGGTCCTCGCCCGTGAGCATGCAGATGACGCCGGGAGCCGTTCGTGCGGCCTCGACGTTGATCGAATCGATCCTGGCGTGCGCGTATGGGCTGCGCAGGATTACCGCCGAAAGCATCCCCGGTAGGCGCACGTCGTCGACATAGGTGCCGAGACCGGAGATAAGGCGCGGATCTTCGCGCCGCTTGATTCGTTCACCGACGAATTTCGGGATAACCGCCATGATGTTCTCCTTCGCTGCCGACCTCAAGTCCCGGCGCCGGCCGCCGACGCTTCGTGCTCATGCGGTAAAACGAAGCCGCGCCGTTGCGCTTCAATGGGCCGCCGTGCGCATCTTCTCGGCCGCATACTGCACCGCCTTGATGATGTGCTGGTAGCCGGTGCATCGGCACAGGTTGCCTTCGAGCGCGTGGCGGATTTCCGCCTCGCTCGGACTGTCGTTGCGGCTCAGCAGATCGGCCGCGATCATTATCATTCCGGGCGTGCAATAGCCGCATTGCAGGCCATGCTCCTCCCAGAAGCCCTCCTGCACCGGATGAAGTTTGCCGTCGCGCGCCAGTCCTTCGACAGTGGTGACTTCGTCGCCGTCCGCCTGCACTGCCAGCACCGTGCATGACTTCACCGCCTTGCCGTCGAGCAGGACGGTGCAGGCGCCGCACAAGGTGCTTTCACAACCGACATGGGTGCCGGTAAGGCCGGCGACATCGCGCAGGTAATGGACCAGCAGGAGGCGCGGTTCGACGTCATCTTCGCGCCGTTGGCCGTTGATGTTGAGGCTGATGTGCATAGCTTGGAGTCTCCCGTTGCAAGACACTGGATAGCAAATCGAGGGAGCGGCGGCTAACGGGAAAATCGCGCCTGACCCACGCGGTCTAGCGTGGATCGGCGGTTCGCCGACACGCGGCTTAACACAGCACGGTGACGGTGTAGCGTGCTATTTGGGGTTTGTGGTCAGGATCGCCAGATTCCCGATTTGCGCCTGCGCTACCAGCGCCCGGTCGAAGGGATTTTTGTGATAGTCCGGTAGGGCGTGAACACGCAATGCGTGATGCATCGAAAGCGGTCCACTCGACTGCCAGCGCGAATGGAGCGATGATCCAGCGCCAGTGCGGCGCCGTCCTGGTATCGGAGAAATGACCCGTCGGGCGGTTGCCGGGGGGCCAAAAGTGGTTACCTTTGCCATAGAAACCACCAAACAAAAAGAGAATTTATGAACGTTAACCGTTTCACCGAAAAGCTTCAGGAAGCTCTGAGCCGTGCCCAGAGCGCCGCCGCCAGCGCGCATCATCAGGCGGTGGACGTGGAGCATTTGGCGGCCGCGTTGCTGGAGGATGGCGAAGGGCTGGCGTCTTCGATTCTGAAGATCGCCGGCGTCGACACCGCCAGCGTCAGCCGCAAGCTCGACGACGAAATGCGCAAGATTCCAAGCGTCAGCGGCAGTGGCGCCGATGCCGGCCAGACCTACGCGACTCAACGCCTGAGCCGTGTGCTCGCGCGTGCCGAGCAGGAAGCCGGCAAGCTCAAGGACGAGTACGTCTCGGTCGAGCATGTGCTGATCGCGATGCTCGACGAACCGGGCGCGACCGCGCGTATCCTGCGTGAGGCCGGCCTCACCCATGAAAAGTTGATGGCCGTGCTCAAAAAGGTGCGCGGCAATCAGCGCGTCACATCGGCCAATCCCGAAGCGACCTACCAGGCTCTGGAGCGCTACGGACGCGACCTCACCAAGTTAGCAGCGGCCGGTAAGGTCGATCCCGTCATTGGCCGTGACGAGGAGATTCGCCGTGTGGTGCAGGTACTGTCGCGGCGCACCAAGAATAACCCGGTGCTGATAGGCGAACCGGGGGTCGGCAAGACCGCGATCGTCGAAGGGCTTGCGCAGCGAATCGTCGCCGGTGACGTGCCCGAAGGGCTTAAGAACCGCCGTATCGTCGCGCTCGATATGGGCGCGCTGGTCGCCGGCGCCAAGTTCCGCGGCGAATTCGAGGAACGCCTGAAGGCCGTCCTGAAAGAAGTGCAGGAGGGTGAGGGCGAGATCATTCTTTTCATCGACGAACTGCATACGGTCGTCGGCGCGGGTGCGGCTGAGGGTGCGATGGATGCGTCGAACCTGCTTAAGCCGATGCTCGCGCGCGGCGAATTACATTGTATCGGCGCGACCACGCTGGATGAGTACCGCAAACATATCGAGAGGGACGCCGCGCTCGAACGGCGCTTCCAGCCGGTGCTGGTGCAGGAGCCAAGCGTCGAGGACACCGTCTCAATCCTGCGCGGTTTGAAAGAACGCTACGAGGTTCATCACGGCATTCGCATCAAGGATGCGGCGCTGGTGACCGCCGCGATGCTCTCGAAGCGCTATATCACCGACCGCTTCATGCCCGACAAGGCCATCGACCTGGTCGACGAGGCGGCGGCGAAGCTGCGCACCGAGAAGGAGTCGATGCCGGTCGAGCTGGACGAGGCCAATCGGCGCGTGATGCAGCTCGAAATCGAACGCGAAGCGCTCAAGCGCGAAACCGACGCGGCTTCCAAGGAGCGCCTGGAGAAACTCGAAAAGGAACTCGCCGAGGCGCAGGAGCGGCGCTCGGCGCTGCGGGCGCAATGGCAGAGCGAGAAGGGCGGTATCGAAAAGCTCTCGGCGCTCAAGAGCGAAATCGAGCAGACCCGCCACGAGATCGAAAAGGCCAAGCGCGAGTACGACCTTAACA
>JBOHWJ010000170.1:0-8945 GCA_050736495.1 Binataceae bacterium (SeqCode)
CCCTGCACCCGGCCACTCACGATCAGGTGAAGCCGTGCGTGGTTCCCTATCGAATCGCCATGAGCGCGCGAGGGCAAGTTACCGCTAACTCGGATTCCAACGGTCTGCGTTCCTGGCGATGCCCGCCGCGAATAACACGCTGGCGCTATTCACCAGAAAGGAGCGCGACAAGCTGGCGTTCGTCGAGCGTCTTCACGCCGAGTTCGCTGGCTTTGCGCGCTTTCGAACCCGGATCGGCCCCGGCGACAACGTAATCAGTCTTGCGGCTAACCGACGAAGTTACGCGGCCGCCGGCGGCAAGAATTTTACGTTCGGCATCGTCGCGTGTCATCGTCGCCAAAGTGCCGGTAAGCACGAAGGATTTGTCGCGCACCGCGCCGCGCCCTTCAGTGGGCGCGGACGGCGCTGCGATCATAAGAATCCTGGCGAGCCGTTCGGCCGCCATGCGATTACGCGGCTCGTCGAAGTATTCGCGGATGCTGAGCGCAACCTCGGCACCGATATCGCGAACGGCGCGCAGGTCGTCCTCGCTCGCCTCCATCAATTGCGCGAGCGTGGGGAAGCGCAAGGCGAGCTGGCGTGCGGTATGCTCGCCGACATGGCGGATGCCGAGTCCGTTGATCACGCGGTCGAGCGTGGTCCCGCGTGATCGTTCGATATTGTCGACCAGGTTCTGCGCACTCTTGTCGCCCAAACGCTCAAGCCCGGCGAGTTGCTCTTTGGTGAGCTGGAAAAGCTCGTCGAGTTCCCTGACCAGGCCGGTCTCGACCAGTTGTGCGACCAGCTTGTCACCAAGTCCATCGATATTGAGACTGGCCTTGGAGGCGAAGTGGCGAATCGACTCGCGCATCCGCGCCGGGCAGTTGACGTTGACGCAGAAGTAGCCTACCTCGTCCGCCTCGTGCACGATCGCGCCACCGCATTCGGGACAATGCCGCGGCATCTGGAACTCGTGCGCACGCGGCTCGCCTGGTCTGGTCACGCGCACGACATAGGGAATCACGTCGCCCGCGCGCTCGACCAGCACGGTGTCGCCCTCACGCACGTCCTTGCGGCGGATTTCGTCCAGGTTGTGCAACGAAGCATTGGAGACCGTGACGCCGGCGAGCGCTACCGGTTCGAGGCTCGCAACCGGTGTGAGCGAGCCGATGCGGCCGACGCCCACCGTGATTTTCAACACTTTGGTTTCGGCTTGCTGCGCCTTGAACTTGTACGCCACGGCCCATCGCGGCGACCGCGAGACCTCGCCCAGTTGCTCTTGCAACGCGAATGAGTTGACCTTGGCGACGACGCCGTCGGCCTCGTAGTCGAGATCGTGCCGCTGCCCGGTGAGCCCGTTCCAGTATTCCAGCACCGCGTCCACGTCTTTGCATACGCGCGTCAACGGATTGACCTTGAGCCCGAGCGCCTTGATACCTTGCAGGAATTCCCATTGCGATTGGAATTCGATTCCTTCCATCACGCCGGGTGTATGACAGAAAATATCGAGCGGGCGCGACGCCGTGATATGCGGATCGAGTTGGCGCAGCGATCCCGCGGCGGCGTTGCGCGGATTCGCAAAGGGCGGTTCGCCCGCGCGCACGCGTT
The DNA here is from genome assembly GCA_050736495.1 of Binataceae bacterium (SeqCode). Lineage (GTDB taxonomy): Bacteria > Desulfobacterota > Binatia > Binatales > Binataceae > JBOHWJ01. Next base: position 1,588 of record JBOHWJ010000170.1, read on the forward strand.
CGGCGTTGAGCCGGTCGAATGCGCGCCGCGGCAGAATTACTTCGCCGCGCACTTCGAGCAGACGCGGCATGCGGCCGTGCGCGGGCACCCGCAAGCGCAACGGTATGCTCTTGATGGTGCGGATATTCTGCGTCACGTCCTCGCCGTTGACACCGTCGCCGCGGGTCGATCCAACCGCAAGCCGGCCGTTCTCGTAACTCAAATCAACCGCGAGGCCGTCGAGCTTGACCTCGGCGACGTATTCGATGTGGGCTTCGCTTTTGAGGAAGCGCTTGATGCGGCGGTCGAATTCGAGCATCTCCTCCGCGTCCATCGCATTGGCCAGCGACAACATCATGCGGCGATGCACGACGGTGGCGAATTTCTCGCTCGGCGCCGCGCCGACGCGCTGGGTAGGCGAGTCCGGTATGCGTAGTTCCGGATGTTCGCGCTCGAGTGCTTCGAGCCGGCGCATCAAGTCGTCATACTCGGCGTCGGTGACTTCGGGATCGTCGAGGACGTAGTAGCGGTAGTTGTGATGGTTTATCCGCTCGCGCAGGCGTTCCGCCTGTGCGTTGAATTGCCGCAACTCGTCTCGCATGGATTCGTCTTCAGTTGGCGGGATTTTACCTGTAGTCGAGACGAGAACTGTTCCGTGGATAATCCGGTTTGCCGGATAATGGCGTGAAGCGTTCCCGTGGCAATCTCATCATGGCTGGGAACCACGATTCGTCGATAGGGCGGCGCCGTATTGCGCAGGATGAGATGGCTGCCGGTCTGCCAGTCCGAGCTTGCGAAGCGCACGGGCAACCTCGCGCCCCGAGACACGCGGCAGCGTGCTCAAACCACAGCTTCATCGATCGACGGTGGAATTGGTTCACCGTGCGCCTTCAGGCTTTCCAGATATCCAGCGATAGCCTCATGAATATTGGTAAGCGCGTGGTCGCGAGTCGCCCCCTGCGAAATGCATCCAGGTAGCGACGGCACCTCGGCAACAAAGACGCCATCTTCGTCTCGCTCAATGACTACGCGGAATTTCATGCAAGCTCCTTGGCGTAGGCGCAGAGCCTTTATCGGCTATAGCCCATCGCATCGAGAAATTCGCCGAGATTCTCAAAGCGCAGGTACATGTTGCGCCGCTTCTCATGGCCGATGGTCGTGCTGGATTCGGGGGAGTAGGCGTGGCCCGGATAAACCACGGTCGAATCGTCGAGGCGCTTGAGTGTATGGTTGAGGCTGTAATACATCGCCTTCGGATCCGAACCCGGCAGATCGACCCGCCCACACGAGCCGACGAAGAGCGTGTCGCCTGAAATCAGGTTGCCGTCCACCAGAAAGCACTGCGAACCCGGCGTATGACCCGGCGTATGGATGAACTTCACCGGCATCTCGCCGATTTTGAAGACATCGCCGGCCTCGACTTTCACGATGTCGGAGTCGCTGAGACCGGCGACGCGTTTGGCCCCGTCCGCCTCGTTCTTGTTCAGATAGACCTTGACCTTGACTCGCTCGAGCATCTGCGCGACGCCCTGCACACTCTGCCCCATCATGCTGCCGCCGAGATGGTCGGGGTGGTAATGCGTGACCAGCAGCTTGTCGATTTCGTAACCTTCGCGCGCGACGAAATCCAGAATCGCGCCGACCTCCCATGCGGGGTCGACCACGGCGAGCTTGCGCGTCGCCGGGTCGCCGATGAAGTAGACGAAATTCGCCATCGGGCCAATTTGGGTTTGGCGCAGGTAAAGCTTCCCTTCTTCATTCGCCATCTGACAGGTCTCCGCCCGGCTTCAGGACTTTGGGCCCTTGCTCGGCTTGGCGCCGGCTGGTTTCGGCGTTTTATGATACTGAGCGCTGCGCAGCGCGTCGATTCGCAAGCCGCGATCCCATAGAAATTCCGGCTCCTCAAGCCGCTTCGCCACCCATCGCGATTGTACGAACAGATGGTCACTCAGGCGATTGACATAGATGAGGAGCTGGTCGTTGACCGGCTCCTCGCGTTTCAAGCGCCAGCATACGCGCTCCCCCCGCCGGCATACCGTGCGCGCCTGGTGCAGGAACGCGTTGAGGACGCCGCCGCCCGGAAGCGTGAAGGATTTGAGCGGCTGGAGCTCCTGCTCCATCCGATCCATCTCCTGCTCGAGCAGCTTGACCTCGCCCTCGCCCATCGTATGCATGCCGTCGTACTCGGCGCCGGGTGGCGTCGCGAGTTCGCTACCGACGTCGAACAGTTCGTTCTGGATGCGGCGCAGGGACTCCGAATACCATGCGTAATCGTCGCCGAAACCGCCGCGATAATTCGGCAGATAAGTACGTACGATGCCGACGATCGAATTGAGCTCGTCGACGGTGCCATAGGCCTCCAGCCGCGCATTTTCCTTGGGCACGCGTGCGCCACCGACCAGCGCGGTCAATCCCTTGTCGCCGGTGCGCGTATAAATGCGCGTCAGCCGAATCGCCATCTAGAGCCCCGCTTTCTTGCGCAACGCCTGGTACGCCACGTCGCCGAGATCGTTGGATACCGGCAGCCCGGCATCGCGCCATCCGGTAACCGTCACCGCGCCTGAAGCATCGCGCGCACCGCCAAAACCACCGCGCACGTTGGTGAGATCACTGTAGCCTGACGCCTCCAGCATTTCGCATGCGCGCTGCGAACGCCCGCCCGACAGGCATCCGACCACCAGCTTGCAGTTCTTCGCCAGCACTTTCTCCGCGACCCCGGCGAACTCGGGGTTGACCTCCATCTGGCCGGGTCCCTTCATAAAGACCACCGGGATGTTGATCGCGCCCGCCGGATGGCCCTGCGCGAATTCACCCTCGGTGCGAACGTCGAGGTAAACCGCGCCGGCGTTGTGGTTGAGAAGCTCGTGCGCCTGCGGAGGCTCGACCTGATTTATCGCCATCGCTATGTCCTCCCGCGATTGTGCTGTATGGCCGCGTTAATGAACTACGCATGCATCCCATAGTTTAACATGTCCTGGCACCGTTAGCGGCGAAATGGCGCCCCAAAATCGGGACCGTCCAGCGCGGTCCGCCGCCGGGCGTCATCGGACGACTCGTCTGTCAACCGGCGCGATGCTGGCCGTAGCGCTCGAAATGCACCATCTCGGAACGCGGCTTCAACGGCTTGCCCTGTGGCGGATTTGAGGGATTTTGATAACCGAACGGCAGTATCGTGAAGATCCCCCAGCCGTCGGGTACGCCCAGCATCGGCGCTATCCTGGCCGCATCGAAATTGCCGACCCAGCAGGTGCCAAGGCCCAGCGCCCAACCGGCGTTGGCCATGTTCTGCACCGCCTGTGCGCAATCGACGTCGGCCCAGCGTGCGTTGGCGACATCCTTGAGCACGACAATGGCCGCCGGCGCCTCGGCGACGAAGCGTCCGGTTGCGCAGAGCGCGCCCATCGCGCGCAGCCGTTCGCGATCGCGTATCACGATGAACTGCCATGGCTGCTGATTCTTCGCGCTCATCGCGTGGCGGCCCGCGGCGACGATTTGGTTGAGCTGGCCGGCTTCAACCGGCTTGTCCGCAAATACACGCTGCACTTTACGACTGATGATGGCTTCGATTGCATCCATTGGCTTGACTCCTCATGCCGAACTAGCGGTGCCCGCTATGGCAATCCTTACCTTTTACAAAGCAATGCCACGGCGGTCAAAGCGGCAAAATATTATGTAAGGCGACGGACGCGTTGCCGGGGGATCGTCCTAGCTGCGGCCGCATCAGCAGGCGCAAGCACTGGATAGCGTCATTTATGGCCAACGTGAAAGTGACTGACCGACGCGTTTGGAAGGCCGCATGGAATGCGGACACTCTCGCGGCAGGCTTTAGCCTCTGCGATATACGGAGAACTCTTCCTGGAGCTTGGCGGCGCGTTCCTGCGCGGAGGGGGTTCGCTGCGTACGTAGCAAAAACTGCACGAGTTCCTCGTAACCGACTTGTCCCGCAGGGCTCGCGACCTCCACCAACTCCTCGATCAGGCTCGGGAACTTCTCACCCGGAATGTAGTAATTGGCCCAGCCGAAATTACAGTAGCGATGGAGGATTTTGGCGATTGTCTTTTCGAGCGATTCACGCTTGTTCGTTCCACGTTCTTCGTTGCGTGCCAACTTACGATCCTCCAGCGGGCCTTCGATTCGGTCGGAAAATCCGGGACAGGTGTAGCACTTATCGCAGACCGTGGCCACTTTCGACAAGAGCTTCAGGCCGATTTCTCCATCTTTTCCGCTGGCCCCGCTTCGCCGTCTTCGACCCACAACAGCTTGTGATAGTCGAAGCGCGAGTTTTCGATCACGTTGAACTTGACGATCTCGAAATAGGGCGAGAGATCGAAGTCACGCGGTGTGATGAGCGTCGGCGGCACCATCCTGAGCAATCCCGGCCCGCGATCCGTGCGTGAAAAGTGGCTCAAGAATTTCACCCGCCGGCCTGCGGGCTCGAACCCGGGCGGGAACGGCTCCAATTGCGGCATGATCGGGAAGCGTATCTGGTGAAAGCATTCTGCTATCAGGCTCGAGCATATCACCCGCGTCGGGTCACCGCTGCCGAACTGCAGCGCCTGGCGGCGCAAACGCGCCGGCACCATGCTGACCGGCAGGAAATAGCGTGCCAGGTCCACGATGTTTTTTACATCGTAGGCGCGGCCGACATGCTCCATCGCGAACTCGACGATGCGATGCTGGTCCGCGGCGGTGAGATTGAACGGGTGGCACAACCGAATATTGAAGTCGCGATACTTGCTGAGCGGAGTCAACACGACGCCGCGCTCGACCAGCGCCTCGACCACCATGTAATTGGCTTCTTCACCGTATTGATCAACGAGTTGCTTCTTCCATTCCGGCTTGAACCTGAGCGGCTCGTCACCGACGTAAAGCGCCGAGTGCGACCACGAACTCTGGGTCAGGTACTTGATACATTCGCTGACCCGTTCATTGCCTTCGACCAGCAACACGTCGCCCACGCGGAGATGCTTCTTCAGCATCGCCATGTCGTTTGGAAAATTGAGCTGGTACCGTGCGAGGGGCTTGGTAAGCAGGCCGACCGCGAAGTCTGTTACCTTGCGTAAAACGTAATTTAACGGATTAACTTGCGCCAGCGTCATCGAACTACCCGGGCGTCACCCCCCTGGTCCTTTGACTCCGCCTTTTCGCTTACACACTCCAATATAGAGTTTACACCCCAATTGACACAACCCATAGGCAAGCCGTCGATTGGGCAATCCTGACAAAATCCGCCGCTGAACCGAGCGATCAGAAAAGCAGACGCGGCGAAGCGCGCGGTACTTTGACCACTACGTCAACCGCGGAAAGCGCCAACGATGCCAAAGAACGGAATGTTGACGGTCGGCTGCTCGGGGTCGTCGGTTTTCACCGCAAGCATTCCGCGCAACTGGCCATCGGAAGTATTTTTGCGGAGTTCCAGGGTGATTTTGTACTCCTTGCCCGGCGTGACCGGCGCGAACCCTGCCACCACGCTCTGGTTGGAACTGGTCACGCCGAGCACCTTGACCGCGTGCGCTCCCGAATTGGTCAGCCGCACGATTCGGAGCGCGCTCGCATGATGGGGTACGATACCGAATGAGACCTGCGCCGGATTCACCGTCAGGTCACCGGTCACCGTTCCGAAGACCAGCACGTCGACCGGCCCGCGGCTGGTCTCAACCTTGACCGTATCGGCGAATTGCCCCACCGGCATCGTCTTGAGCAATGCGACCGTTAGCTCCGAACCCGGTTTGCCGCCGGCCGGCGGCGGCGCCGTCACTTTGATATTCTTGTTCGAATTGGAAACAGGGCCGACCTTGAACTGCTTGTCGCTCATGAGGTCCTTGATCACCACCTGTTTCGTCAATTCGGCGCCGCGGCGCACGTTGCCGAAAGCGACCTCCTGCGGCGTCGCCGCGACCTGCAGCTTGACGTCGCCCTTGAGGGTCATCGTCACCTGCGGATTTTTGGGGTCGTTGGTGAAAGCCGTGATGGTACGTTCGACCGCGCCCTTTTCGCCGCGCGTATCGAAGGTCGCGTCGATATTCGTCTCCTGGCCGGGAGCGAGATGGTCCTTGGCCGGCTTCGCCGCGGTACATCCACACGACGTCGTCATGCCGCCGATGATGAGCGTGCCCTGCCCTTCATTGCGAATCTTGAAGGTATGCTTGATCGGGTTGCCGCTGAGCGTGGCGCCGAAGTCGTAAATGGGGTCTATCACCACGGCCTTAGGCGCCGCCTGGCTCGGCGCCGAGGGCGCTTCCGGCAGACCACCAAGGCCGCCGGACTGAGCCGCCGCCGGCACGGCAAAAGACCCCGTGAGGCTGAGCGCGACGAGAGCGGCGAATATCGGGCCAACCAATGAACGAGGCTTAAACGAACGAGACTTAAATGTGCGAACGTGCATAATTTCCGCAGCGAAGTTGGAAAGGAATTTGAGATATACCGCCGCCATTATCAAGCCGGTCATCGGGCGGGCGCGTCAAGAAGCTTTCGCGGCGCCGCGCTCGGCGGCAACGATACGTTCGGCGCGCTCGTAGCGGCTGAGAAAATCGGTCGAGAAATGGCCAGCCTGAAAATCGCGGTCGTCGAGAATCTTCAAATGCAGTGGAATGTTGGTCTTGATGCCGTCGATCAGATACTCACGCAGTGCCGCTTTGGCGCGCGCGATGGCGAGGCCGCGATCGTCCGCATGCACGATGAGCTTCGCTATCAGTGGATCGTAATGCACCGGCACCTGGTAGCCGTCGTAGAGCGCGGTCTCGACCCGTACGCCGAGTCCGCCCGGCGAATGATGGTTGGTGACCACGCCCGGCGAGGGCAGATGCGTCTCCGGATCCTCCGCGTAGACACGGCATTCGATGGCCGCTCCCTCGATCTGTACCTGCCGCTGCTTCATCCCCAACGGCTCATCCATCGCAATCCGGATGCTTTCCTTCACGAGGTCGGTTGACGTCACCATCTCGGTCACGCCATGCTCCACTTGGATACGTGTGTTCATCTCGATGAAGTAGAACTGGCCGTCCGAGGCGAGCAGGAATTCGACCGTGCCGACATTGGAATAGCCGACCACTTCGGCCGCACGCAGCGCGGCCTTGCCCATCTTCTCGCGCAGCCGCTTGGTCATCACTGGACACGGCGACTCTTCGAGGACCTTTTGATGGCGGCGCTGGATTGAGCAGTCGCGCTCGCCCAGATGAATGGCGTTGCGATGATTGTCGGCGAGGATTTGAAATTCGACGTGACGCGCCCGCTCCAGGTATTTCTCCAGGTACATGGTGCGCGATCCGAACGCGGCTTCGCTTTCCGCCCGCGCCAGCGGGAACAGCCGGCCGAGTTCCTGCATGTCGCGCACAACCCGCATACCCTTGCCGCCGCCGCCAGCCGCCGCCTTGATCAGC
>JBOHWJ010000171.1:0-1912 GCA_050736495.1 Binataceae bacterium (SeqCode)
CGCGCCGCCTGCTGCATATTATGCGTGACGATGACGATAGTGTAATTTTCCTTCAGTTCCATCAGCAGTTCCTCGATACGCGCGGTCGAAATCGGGTCGAGCGCCGAACACGGCTCGTCCATCAGTAACACTTCGGGTTCGACCGCGAGCGCACGCGCGACGCATAGGCGCTGCTGCTGTCCGCCCGAAAGGCTCGCGCCCGGGCGCCGCAGCCGGTCCTTGACTTCCTCCCATAGGGCCGCCTGCCTGAGACTGCGCTCGACCACACGATCGTGGTCGGCGCGCGACAACCCCACCCCATTGAGCCTGAGGCCGGCAGTGACGTTGTCTTCGACCGACATGGTCGGAAACGGCGTCGGCTTTTGGAATACCATGCCGATTCGCCGCCGCACCTGCACCGGGTCAACGCCTGGCGCGTAGATGTCGTCGCCGTCGAGCAGCACCTCTCCCTCCGCGCGCGCTCCCGGCACCACCTCGTGCATGCGATTGAGACAGCGCACCAGCGTCGACTTGCCGCAGCCCGAGGGACCGATGATCGCCGTGATATGGTTGGCGGCGAAGGACAGGCTGATGTCCTTAAGCGCCCGCAACTGGCCGAAGCAGGCGCTGAGATGGCGAACGATGAGCTTGTCCGGCATATACTATCTGGCCACCCTCGCCGTTCCTCTTGTCACCCATCTTACGCCCAGTTCGAGGATCAAAACGATGCCCGTGAGCACCAGGGCGCCGGCCCACGCCTGGCGCTGCCAATCATGAAAGGGCGAAATCGCATAGTTGTAGACCTGGACAGTGAGCGAGGAGATGGGCTGGGTCAGCGATGTTGACCAGAAACGGTTGCCGAAGGCGGTGAACAGCAGTGGCGCGGTCTCGCCCGCGATACGCGACACCGCCAGGATAATGCCGGTCGCAATCCCGCTCATTGCCGTGCGCGCTACCACCGCGAGCGTGGTCTTCCAGCGTGGTACGCCCAACGCCAGCGCCGCCTCGCGCAGCTCGTGCGGCACCAGCAGGATCATCTCCTCGGTCGTGCGCGTGACCAGAGGAATCATGATGATGGCAAGCGCGATGGCCCCCGAAAGTGTCGAGAACGTATGCATCGGGCGAACGACTATCGCGTAAACGAAAATACCGATGACGATCGACGGAATCCCCATCATCACGTCGGCGGCAAAGCGGATTGTGCCGCTGACATGACTGCCGCGGTTTTCCGCCAGAAACAACCCCGCGCCGACGCCAATCGGAATGCCCATGGCGGCGGCCAACGCGATCAGTTCGAGCGTACCGACGATCGCGTTGGCCATGCCGCCGCCGGTTTCACCGACTGGAGCCGGCAAGGCGGTGAAAAATGCCCAGTTGACGCTTGCAGCGCCCATGCTCAGGAGATAACCGAGCACGAGGAACAGGGGCACCAGCGCGGTCGCGGTCGCCAGCACCGTCAGCCCCGTCATGAAATCGTTTTTGACCTTCCGCCAGAGGTAATGACGCCGGCCCTCGGCGGAGAAGGCCATCTCACTTGCCCTCGCGGAAACGGCTTTGCGTCACGCCCAGCACGAGCGCGCGCGCCGCGACGTTCAAAATCAGCCCGAGCACGAGCAGCACCAGGCCCAACTCCATTAGCGATGAAACATTCAAGTCGGTCATCGCTTCGACGAATTCATTGGCGATGACACTGGCGAGCGTCGCCGACGGCATGAAGAGCGACGTTGAAATTTCGCCACGATTGCCGATCACCATCGCGACCGCGATGGTCTCGCCCAATGCGCGCCCCAGGCCGAGGATAATCGCGCCGACCACACCCGAGGTGCCCCACGGCAAAACCGCCATGCGAACCATCTCCCAGCGCGTCGCGCCCAGAGCAAAGGCGGCTTCGCGCTGGCTCTGCGGCACCACGCGAAAGACGTCGGTGCAGACC
>JBOHWJ010000172.1:0-8582 GCA_050736495.1 Binataceae bacterium (SeqCode)
GCGCCGCCCAGATGAAAGTCCTGCCACAGGAAACCGCCGCTGGCCTGTTCGCTCACCTGTTTTTCGCTGCGCGGGTCGGTTGGAAAATAGCGCTGGAAGAACGCCACCCCGCGATCGATTGACTTGACCGCGATGGAAACGTGGTCAAAGCGCATCCGTACTCCTTCGATTGGTGTCATCGGTCCGAATTCTCCCTGGTCATAGGTGTCAGGTTGCGGTGTTGCAAACTCCATTGCCGCGAGTCGTGGCGATGTTTTGTTCCGACAGTGCGGCGCCGGGGCGATTTCGTGTCCGAGGCGTTGTCCATGGAACGGGCACGAACCATCTCAGCGTGAGGTGCGAAGCTTGCCGAAGACGAATCGCCCTAGTAGCGCCGCCCAGTTCTTCAGAATGAGCGGCCATCCGTTGGCGATCTTGCCGCAGTAAACACGCAACGACTGGCCGGCGCGCGAGAGGGCGGGAACGTCAAAGAAACTCCAGTTGCGCGTCGAGTTTGCCGCTGTTGGAGCGCACCACGATATAACCGCCGCCCTTGAACGGGCCGGCATTGAGCACCATCGTTGGCCCAATCGAATCGACCGCCGCCGACTCGTGGATATGGCCCGAGATGCAGACGTCGGGTTTCACTTCCTCGATAAAGCGGCGCGCCGCAGTGCTGCCGACCGGTCTGCCGCCCATGATGCGGTCGCATTTGGTATCGAATGGCGGGGTATGACAGATCATCAGGAGTGGCCGATGGTCGCGCACCTGTTCATAGCCGCGCCTGAGCGTCGCGTAGATTTCGTCCTCGCTGAACTCGGTTGGCGTGTTGAACGGCGTGATATTCGATCCGCCACAGCCGAAAATCGCCACGCCACTGACCACCATGCCCTTGCCGTGCAGCGCGACACCCTCGCTATCCAGAAACGGCATCACCTCGCGCTGGTCGAGATTGCCCGAAAGCGCGAGCACTTTGGGGCATGCGCGGCGCACGTCGCCGAGGACCTTGCGGGCGTCGTCGACGCCGCCGAAATTGGTCAGGTCGCCGGAAACGATCACGAGATCGGTATCGCGCATCACCTCGCCCATCCGGTCGAGGTTGCGCGTCGCCATGTGCACGTCGCCAAACGAAACTATCTTCATCGTTCCACTGCCGCATCTCATTTGTCACGGCGGCATGATTTTTTGCGGCTTTGACCCGCCGCCCAACATAGCTTACATCACAATATGCTGATAGCTCGATGGCGCGCAGGCCGGTGCCGCCGCGACCGCAACGCTGTCGGAAAAATGACAGAAGCGGCAAGTTTCCCAAGGTTCGCAACCATGCGCGTGCTCGACAATTTCGCCTTCGTGCTCGTGAGGCCCCAATCGCCAGGTAACGTCGGTGCGGCGGCACGCGCGATGAAAAACATGGGTCTCAGCGATCTGCGCCTGGTCGCGCCCGCGCGCTGGAGCGGGCGTGTCGCCGAGGTCGCCGAGATCATGGCGGTGCACGCGAGCGACGTGCTTGACGGCGCGCACACATACGCGAGCCTGGCGGCGGCGCTCGAAGACCGCACGCGTACCGTCGGCACGACTTGCCGTAGCGGACCCTATCGCAGCGGACTGAGCCCCATCCGCACGGTCGCGACAGAATTAATCGGTGCGTCCGCGGCCAATCGCGTCGCGATCGTGTTCGGGCCCGAGGACTCCGGCCTCAGCAATCAGGAACTCAAACTCTGCCAGCGGCTGGTGACTATCCCGACCGCGCCTGCGTACCCATCGCTCAACCTGGCGCAGGCCGTGATGGTGGTTGCGTACGAGTTGATGCTCGCCGCGGGCGACATGCGCGAGTTGCCCGAATCATCCGGCTTCGCCGCCGCTGTTGAGGTCGACGCGATGCTTGAGCGGATGGCGCGCGCACTCGTCGATATCGGCTTTTTACCAGAGGACAATCCCGACCACCTCATGTTCGCCTTGCGCGAGCTTTTTGGACGCGGTGGCATCAAGCCGCGCGAACTCGACATCCTGAGCGGCATCGCACGCCAGGTGCGATGGTTCGCCGAGGGCGGCTATGCGACCGTCGCGGCGAAGCGGCGCGCGGGGCTCAAGTTGCGCTGACCGTTGGACGGCGAAAGAAAGAAATCCGCCTTTTGATTTGAATTGGGTTATACTGCGGCGTCGCCGGAGTACTCGATTTAACTGGTTCGCGCATCAATAATTCGCGATAATAAATAGTGACGCCGCAACGAGCGCTCAGGGGAACCAGCGATGGCCGAGATAATTCAACTGCGCGAGCGCCAGGAAGCGCGCAGGCGCGAGCAGCGTCGCCTCGCTCAGCAGCACAACCTCGAGCAGGCGGTCGCCGTGCTGCGTCAGAACCTCGCCGCCGTGGCCGCGCAATTGCGGGATGCGCCGGCGGCCGCGCAACCCGAACTGCTTGAACGCGTCGAGAAGCTCGCCGCCTTGATTCGGTATGGGATGCGGATGGTTGGCCGGGAGTTCGCCGAGGCCATACCGGGCGAGGCGCGCTGATAGACCCCCGCGTCCGTGGCGATGGCGGATTCTTGATTTCAGGCGTCAAGGCATATACCAAAGAATATCCCGCTTCTGAGAGTGCTCCCCGGTAGCTCAGTCGGTAGAGCGGACGGCTGTTAACCGTCAAGTCGCTGGTTCGAATCCGGCCCGGGGAGCCAAACCTTCCTCGCGCGCAATTACTTGAGTGCCGCGCGCGTTTCTTCGGCAGTGTCGCTGAAAAGTAATGCGAGAATCGCGCTGTCTTGTGCTTCCGGCCAGAATGGGCTTTTCACTGCCAAAATAGGCTTGAGCAACGGTTAATTCAGGGCTGGCGCGGACACAAATGGAAATCAAACGAATCATGGTGCATGACGTTAACACCTACCACGCGCGCGACTCGCTCAATGCTGGCGCACAAATTATGTGGGAACACGCCTGCGGCTGTGTTCCGGTGGTGGACGAACAACCAGGCCGACGGCTTTCTCACCGCCCGAGACATCTGCACGGCGGCCGCTTACGCTCAGGGTATCGTTCCTCATAAGCGCTCCCCGTTGAGAGCGTAACGGCCCGACAAGTAGTATCGCGCCACTGTGATGATAAAATCACCGACGTAGCCAGAATCAGACGCGAAAGCGGATTTCAGAGCGCAGCGTTAACGCATGATCTCGCCTAGCCCGCTGGGCGTGGAGTACCTGGCCACATCATCGAAATCCTTGGGCGCCCGCTGGTTCAGATAAAATGGCTGGCCATCGGCAGGGTCGATGAAATAGGTCGCGTGGTCGTCCTTGATGTTCCACGTGCCCTCAAACTGCGAATAGTTGGAATTCACGGGTCCGATTTGAGGAGCGTTCAGCGTGTGTGGGAAGATTGCCATGATTTTCCATAACTGCATGTCGGAATCGTATAACTCTTCCCACAACGCCGCGTTGAATTGCTTGTCGATATACATCACGCGCTTGCCGTAACAGTAACCGGCGGCCATTGAAGGGATCTTGCGCACATCGATCACATCGACGTTGCGAAGCTGCCATTTGCCCCACGACGGCTTGGGCCATCCCAGCGGCATATCGAATCCGTCCGAAAACTTGGCTGTGGGCAGGTCGTAGTCGGTCAGCGCGAGAATCTTCCGCTCACCGAGAAACGCCGCCTGGAATTGTCCGATGACGCCATTGAAGCCGAAACGGAAGTCATCGGAGGTCACGTCCGTGCCTTCCGAGGGGCTGCATCTGGCGTTCGCCGATATCGGCTGATAGCGGCGCAATGCCGGCAGAAAGACGTAATTGTCATGGTTCCTGGTAATGTCGTTGTACGCGATGGAGAGACTGGCGGTGTACTTCTTATTTTCGGGCGCCACCGTCATCACCCATTCGGTTAAGTATTCGCCATCAGCACCCGGAGTGCTGACAGGAATTCCAGGGTCGGTGTTGTAACTGAGCTGGCGGCTTACGATCTGGACGTTGGTGCAACTGACGTTGTCATAGCGGTTCTGTGAGCATATCGCACCGTAAGTATTGACCGCCAGGTGTGGCATATAGCGGAACCATAGGTTGGCCAGAATTTCCCATCCCTTGTCCGTGCCAGACGGATTCGGAAATGGTTGCCCGCCGTGATAGCCGATGAGTTCGGTTTCGCCGTCGGGCTGATGCGCCCGCCGCACTTGCGCGGCGTACTTTTCGGTTGCCGCTTGGTAACCCCTGGGCAGCGGATGGGTGATGGTCGGGCCGACCTCCATCTCGACGTCCGCCGGTATCTTCCAGAAGTATTTGCCCTCGAAGAGCGCCACCATGCCGTCGGGCATGAACTGCTTGTACTGCCGCCAGGTTTGCATTGTGATGACGGTGCCGACGGGGATCGTGTCCTGCGCGTGATTTGCCGAGGATGATGATGGCGATGGGGCCATGGCCGGCGAAGCCGCGAACGTGGTCTGTGCGCTAATCGGCGCGATCAAAAGCGCGAGAGACAAAAATCCAACAAGCGCGGTGGCAATCTTCATTCCTGAATCCTCATGTGGAGTTGCTTGTGCCGTGCAATCCGTCTCCTATAACCCCACACACGACGAAATGTGAGAGATCGCCTTACTGCGGAATGTCTCTGATTCTGGATTGAAAACGGTTTCGGCAGGAGCATCTGTCAAGGCGGCTGCAAGGCGCGGCCGCCGCGGTCGTGAACCAAATCAAGACACGCAATCAGCAGATCGGGTTTCACCCACAGCTTTCCCGGAAGCGACGTGCATACCCGGGGCTGCGCAAAATCTGTTCGCCGCCTCCAAAGCCGTTGGTGCCGGTTACGAGCAATGAGACGCGGCCCTCCATTGCCAGGCATCCACAAAGGAAATTCCTTGGTAAGGCTCGCTTTCGGGATTGTTGCTGTTCATCCAGCCAGCGTGAGATGCAGCTTCGGCCAGTGTTCGGCTGCATGTTCGCGCGGATCTGGAGTTTTGACTTGCGCCGTATGACGCGGCGCTGGTCATATATACGGCTGCCATCGATTCGCCGACCTGGTCGTGGTTCTTACCAGGTTCCGATTTCGCCTCGCCACCCTGCCGGTGACGAGTTCCGCAAAAGCGTTGACTCCTACCTCGTACCGTAAGGTCGTTACCAAAAACTAGTGCGCCCACATCGAACCGACCAGCAGCGAAATTTTTGTCATCCATCATCTAAAGGCGCCTCCGGTCGAGCGCATTCCCTATGTCTCCTTGGCGGTGCGTTTCAAACAGAGCCACTTTTAGCGTTACGGACGGCGAATGGGTGTTTGAATTCGCCACCTCCACCTGGTCTGTTTCATCGTTGTTTGCATTGATGGCGGACGATGTCATCGAATTGCGACGGATGGCCTTGCAGATACGCATCGGTCGCTGTGGCGATATCGCACGAAGCGTTGGCGTTGTGTCGCGCTGATTTTTGGGTCGCGCACGAGCGTTGCGCATTCGATATTTCATCCAGTGCAAATCCACGCTGGTCGCAACCACGCTCCGATATTCCAACCCGCACTTCCGGGTTGGCAGCGTTTGAGACGGATTGGAGTTGGCACGTATCTGGCGACTGGTGTTTGACGACCATGCGCCGCAGCTACCACGATGAAGCATCGAGCAAAGCCATCGGGCGGTGCGATTAGGCCGCGCCCGTGTGAAGTGGCGCCACAAGTGGTCAGCATGCACCTGCTGAAGGCGGCGATCCGGGTGATTCGTCGATGTTTCAATTTCACAACGGCATGTCCGAGACGTGCTGACGGGCCGCAACGACATCGTGGCGAGGCTGCCTAGCCATGTGGACACCTGTGCGCAAGTATGCAACTCTACGCTCAAGTTACCGTGCAACTGTGAGCCAATGGACTATGGCCGAACCTGTTGATAGCTCCCGAGCGCGCGTGCTGGTGGTGGAAGAGGAAGCGGTAGCGCGGATGGCCGCGGCCGCTCTCGGCAAGGCCGGCTACGATTGCGAGACCTGCCGAAGTCTCGAGGCCGCCCTGGCGACGCTCGAGCCGCGTGGCGCCGACGTTGTCGTCTGTGCGGTCAATGCCCCGGCCATCGACGGTATCGAGTTGCTGCGTCAGTTGCGCGCCCGCCGGCTCGATCTACCCGTCATCCTGCTGACCGGCGACCCGAGTGTGGGAACCGCCGTGGCCGCGATGCAGCAGGGCGCCTTCGACTACGTTGCCAAGCCCTTCGATTGCGAAGCGCTGACCGCCATCGTCGCCCGCGCGGTCGAGATGGGAACGCTCAAGCGCGAGAACCGCCGCCTGCGCCAACAACTCGATGTCGCCAGCACGGCGGCCGGGTTCATCGCCGAAAGTCCGCAGAGCAAGCAACTGGTTGCCATGATCCGGCGGGTGGCGCCGGCGCGTTCGACCGCACTTATCGAGGGCGAGAGCGGAACCGGCAAGGAATTGATAGCGCGGATGCTACATTACTGGAGCAACCGCGCGGACGGCCCCTTCGTTGCAATCAACTGCAAGGCGTTCGCCGACGGCGTAGTCGAGAGCGAATTGTTCGGCCATGAGAAGGGATCGTTCACGGGTGCGATCGCGGCGCGCGCCGGATGTTTCGAGCGGGCTTCGGGCGGTACGCTCTTCCTGGACGAAATTGCCGAAGCGGGTCCGGACTTTCAGGCCAAGCTGCTGCGTGTGCTCGAGGACGGCGAAGTGATGCGCGTTGGCGCCAGCAAGCCGCGCAAGGTCGACGTGCGGATCATCGCCGCGACCAATCGCGTACTGCGCACCGAAGTCGCCGCCAGCCGTTTCCGCGCGGATCTCTATTTCCGCCTGAACGTTATTCCCGTACATCTGGCGCCGCTGCGCGAACGCCGTGAGGACATCCTGCCGCTGGCACGGCATTTCCTGGCCTTTTACGCGGCGGACGCTGGACGCCCGATTACGCTTTCACCCGAGGCCGAGCTGGCGCTGCTGTCCTATGAGTGGGCGGGCAACGTGCGCGAACTCGAAAATGTGATCGAGCGGGCAGTCGTGATGAGCGGTGCGGAAGTGCTCACACCCGATGCGTTCGCGCTCGACAATGGCGTGAGCATGGCGAGTGCCGAGTCTGCAAGCGCCGCGGCGCCGAGCCACGCGTCGGCCGAAACCGAAATCGCCAAGCCTGGCGAAACGCTCCAGGATTGCCTCGATCGCGCCGCGATCGCGAGGATCAATGCCGCGCTGGAAGCTGCGAAGGGCAATCGCGCTGTGGCTGCCGCCGCGCTGGGCGTGGATCGCACCACACTGTATCGCCTGATGAAGCGGCTGAGCCTCTAAACCCTTCCATTAAGTGTCGCAAAGTTGTGAGGTTACGCAGTCCGGCGGTGCGCGCACAGCGCGTTGTCAGACTGCGCATGCGCGATGGCGTTGCGTGTGCGCATCCTCCGCGCTGGCGGCTTCGGCGCATAGTCATGCGCATGCGGCTTGCCGCGCGCCGCTGAAGCGGCTTTGCGCACCGTCGGCACATGCCGCCCGGCTGCGATGGTGCTGTTATGGCTCAGCCGTTCATTTGCTTGCAGAGACGGCGCCAGACGGCGTCGTCGAACGCCGCCTTGTACGGCACATAGAACGCAACGCGATCGAGCAATCCGTCGTAGCGCTCCAGCACCTTTTCGGCGATGTTGTCGTAAGTGCCGCTCACTGCGTAAACGTCGAGCATCTCGTCCGTGATCAGCTTCGGCATCGAAGCCCAATCGCCCTTGGCCGTGAGTTCGTTGAGTTTGAAGGCGACATCGCCCCAGCCATGCATGTCGAGGACGACCTTGTAGGTGCGAGTGGACGCGTAGAACGCGATCTGCTGACGCACTCCCGCCCTGGCGCGCTCGGTCTCCTCCTGGTTGCGTCCGACGATGACGAAGGCGGTGGTGAAGATGGTGAAGTCCTTGCGTGAGCGTCCCGACTTTTTCAGACCTTCTTCCAGATGAGGCACAACGAATTCGCGCAGATACTTGGGCGAGTTAAACGGATGGGCGTGGAGACCGTCGCAATGCTCGCCGGCCAGGCGCAGGATGTGTTCATTGACACCTGCGATGTAGATGGGAATCGGGTAATTGTGCGGCCGCGGCGCGAAGAATGGCGTCATCAGGGAGAAGTTGTAATATTTGCCTTGGAACGAGAGCTTTTTGCCGCCGTCCTGCCAGCATTTGAAAATCGCCTTGAGTGCCAGCACGTACTCGCGCAGCTTGGGCACCGGCGGATCCCATTTGACGCCGTAGCGCCGCTCGATATGACCTTTGACTTGCGTGCCGAGGCCGAGAATGAAGCGCCCCTTGGAAAGCGCGGCCAGGTCCCAACTGGTGTAAGCCGTAGCCATGGGGCTGCGCGGAAATGCGATCGCGACCGACGGTCCCATCTTGATGTGGCTGGTATGCTCGGCGGCGAGCGCGAGAGGCAGGAAGCCGTCATTGCCGGCCTCCATCGACCAGATGGCGTCGAAGCCGAGTTCCTCAGCGGCTTTGGCCGCATCCGGTACTTCACTTAGATCACGCGTGGTAAAGCCGGTATCCAGTTTCATTCGGTGCTGCCTCCCGATCGGAAAAAAAGTGCGAAGCCACGGAATCGTAACAGAAGGCCGCACCGGCGGGAAACACGCGGCCGCGTATGCGGCGCGACCTTGCCATCAGGACCTGGCTGGTGAT
>JBOHWJ010000173.1:0-3652 GCA_050736495.1 Binataceae bacterium (SeqCode)
ATCCCAAACTGGTCCACCTGGAATTCTTGAAATTCAGCCGCGGCGGTCCCTACGAAAACTACCTCGCGACCGAACTTCAACTTGCCGCGCTCGGCGGATGGATCGTGCAGGTGGGCGATCCGGCGAGAAGCCCGCTCGTGACCAACAGTGCCAGCATGAGCGCGTTCGTACCGGGAATCGTCGGTGCGCTGAGCGCGCTCGCGGCGCTGAATGGCGCGCGTCGCACCGGCCACGGCACGCATCTCGATCTGTCATCGCACGAGGCGCTGCTTTTCACCACCCGCTTCAACGAAACCTATCTCTCTTACACCGGCGTCGATATCAAACGCGCGGGCAACACCTTTGCCGACCTGCCGGCTTACCGCGTATTCAAGACCACCGACGGCTACCTGAGCTCCGCCGCCGGTACCGACGTCCAGGTCGAAACCCTGATGAAGATGGCGGGAATCGCATCGGACCTTTTCGCCACGCGCGATTTGCGCAAGAAACATATCGGAGAATTTTGCGCGACGCTCGACCAATGGTTTGCCGTAACCAAACGCGACGACGTCTTCCACGAAGGACAGCGCCGCCGTATACCGCTCGGCAAAGTCGCGGCCATCGATGAGGTGGTGAACTCCGAACAGGGGCGGGCGCGCGGCTTTTTCGAGGAAATCGATCATCCAGTGGTGGGCCGCCGCGTTTATCCTGGCGGACCGGCGAAGTTCAGCGAAACGCCGGTCGTCCCGCGCCGCGCACCGCTGCTCGGCGAACATACGGCCGCGGTGCTCGCCGGTGAACTGGGATTTTCTCGCGAAGATCTCGCGGCGCTGGCCGGATTAGGTGTCATATGAGCGTTAATTCGATGCCACTTGAGGGAATTCGCGTCGTCGACCTCACGATTTTCTGGGCGGGACCGCTGCCGACCGCGATCATGGCCGATTTTGGCGCTGAGGTCATAAAGGTGGAGGCGGCCAACCGGTTCGATCCGTTCCGTGTGTTAGTCACCCCCGGTGATCCCAGTAAAGTCTTCGAACTATCCGCCTGCTTCAATTCGACCAACCGCAACAAACTCGGCCTCACGCTTGACCTGACCAATGCCGAGGGCCGCCGCCTCTTTATCGAATTGGTGCGCAAGAGCGACGTTCTGGTGCAGAACTTCAGCCCGCGCGTGATGCCGCAGCTCGGGCTCGACTACGAAACGCTCCGCAAAATCAATCCAGCGCTGGTGATGACGTCGGTCTCGGGCTTCGGGCAGGACGGACCGTGGCGCGACTATGTATCGTTCGCCGCCATCGGCGAGGCGCTCTCGGGAATCACCGGTCTGACCGGTTATACCGGCGAGGGCGCGCTTTGTCACGGCGTCGGCGTGTCGGACCCGTTTGCGGGTTACATGGCGGCGTTCGCGACTATCGCAGCCGTGATGCGCGCGCGTGAGACGGGACGCGGCCAGCATGTCGATTGCTCGCAACTCGAATCGAGCATTCAGTATATCGCCGACGCCATCATGGACTTCAGCCTGAACGGGCGCGTGCTCACGCGCGGTACCAACGACGACCCGGCGCTCGCGCCGCATGGATGCTTCCCGGCGCGCGGCGACGACCAGTGGCTCACGCTAAGCGTCGGCAACGTCGAGCAATGGCACGCGCTGGTCGAGACCATGGGCCATCCGGCGTGGGCCTCCGAGGAGCGCTTCGCCACACCGCTTATGCGCCATCGCAACCGCGAGGTGCTGAACGCTCTGGTGGCACAATGGACGGCGCGTCACGACAAGTTCGAATTGACCAAGAATTTGCAGTCGCGCGGCGTGCCGGCCGCGCCTGCCCTGATGCCTTCCGAGCAGCTCAAGGACCCGCAACTGAGCGCGACCGGCTACTATCAGTCAGTTGACCATAGATTTGCCGGCCGCCATCCATACCAGTCGCTGCCGGTGCGTTTCGACGGTGCCTATCCGCCGATTCGGCGCGTTGGGCCGACGCTCGGGCAGGACAATCGCGAAGTGTTGACACGCATTCTCGGACTCGGCGACGCCGAGATCGCGCGGCTCGAAGCAGCCGAAATTATCGGGACGCAGCCGACCGGCA
Organism: Binataceae bacterium (SeqCode); assembly: GCA_050736495.1. Taxonomy (GTDB): domain Bacteria; phylum Desulfobacterota; class Binatia; order Binatales; family Binataceae; genus JBOHWJ01. Next base: position 2,064 of record JBOHWJ010000173.1, read on the forward strand.
AGGTGTGACGCCGGCGGGTTTCGAAGCTGGGTGCGATTTGCGCGATTTTAGCCACGATCGCCGCATGTTCCGCAGTCTCGAGAACTACTAAGTGAAGCGACCAGGGTGGATTTCAACTACAGCCCCGAAGACGAAGCCTTTCGCGCCGAATTCCGTGCCTGGCTGGAAAAGAATCGCCGGTACGCCACGCCGCTGCGCGAACCGCTCGCGGATGAGGCCCAGGATGACTGGGAAGCGCGCATCCAATGGCATCGCAAGCTCAACGAGGGCGGCTGGATGGCGGTCAATTGGCCCAGGGAATACGGCGGCCGCAGGGCGACCCTGCTGCGGGACATCATCTATCATCAGGAGCTCGAACGTATCGGCACGACCGTGCCATTCACTGGCTTCGGTATTTCGCTGCTCGGCCCCACCCTCATCCATTGGGGCACCGAGGAGCAAAAGCGCCGCTTCATTCCAAAAATTCTTACGGCCGGCGAGATCTGGTGCCAGGGCTACTCCGAGCCCAATTCCGGCTCCGATCTCGCCTCACTGCTCACGCGCGCGGTCGAGGACGGCGATGACTTCGTCGTCAACGGCTCCAAGATCTGGACCTCCGCGGCACATCATGCGGATTGGATCTTTCTACTGGTGCGCACCGACACCGAGGCGCCCAAGCACAAGGGCATCAGTTACCTGCTGGTCGACATGAAGACGCCGGGAATCACCGTGCGGCCGCTGGTCCAGATGACCGGCGCGCGCGGCTTCAACCAGGTCTTCCTGGAAGACGTGCGCGTACCCAGGCAAAACATCGTTGGCCAGAAGAATCAGGGCTGGCAGGTGGCGCTAACCACATTGATGTTCGAACGCGCGCACGGCCATGACCGCGGCCTGATACAGCAGATTCACGAACTCGCGGCGCTGGCCAGGCGTATCCGCCGCAACGGCCGCAGCGCATGGCACGACAGCGACGTGCGCCAAAAAGTTGCAAGCCTCGTGCTCGAAGCCGAAGCCATCAAGTACACCGGCTTTCGTCAGCTCACGCGCCAGCTCAAGGGATTGCCGCCCGGCCCCGAGAGCTCGATGATGAAGCTTTGCTCGACCGAACTCGCGCTGCACATCGCGCTGTTCGCGATGGAGTTGTTGGGGCCGTATAGCCAACTCGACCAGCAGGCCGCGTTCGCATTCGACGAGGGCAAATGGTCGCAGCGGATGCTGGCCGCACGCGGTCCGACCACTTACGCCGGCACCAACCAGATTCAGCACAACATCATCGGCGAGCGCGTGCTCGGCCTGCCTAAGGGCTAGCCCTGGCGGCGCGGATTGGCGCTCAGCTTACGCCTCAAACATCAAAATTGCCGGCTAGCGCGCGATGGCGGCGTTCACGTCCGGTGGCGGGATTATTCCCGCCGATTCAAGCCGCCAGCGGGAGGGCGTCGTGGAAACCGAATTGAAAGAAGTGAAGATGTACTCCGACTACAAGAGCCCCTTCGCGTACCTCGCCTTCGATCCGGCATTCGCGCTCCAGGAGCGATTTGCCGTACGCGTGCGATGGATTCCGTTCCAGCTCAGGATCAAAGACCGCGGCCAGCGCAGCGCCTATTCCGACT
>JBOHWJ010000174.1:0-18605 GCA_050736495.1 Binataceae bacterium (SeqCode)
GTTAGGCATTTTCGTCTTGCTTGGAACCCTTGCCGGAGGTCTTGCGCTTCGCACCGCCCTACCCAACCGCGAGGCCACGTCTGGGGAATTGGGATTGCTCGCGCTGATCGCAGCGATTGGAGTCGCACTGGTGGTGCGGGATTCGCTGCGCATAACCGTTTCACTGCACAAGTTTGTTGAGGCAGGCATCAGATGCGCGCTGTGCACCGGATTGCTCGCTGCTCTGCCATGGTGTGCTCTGTTCTGGGCGGTGCGGCGCGGCGCGACGCTGATGCCGGAATTAGCAGGCGGTCTGATTGGAATCGCGGCATTCTCCTTCGGCTTTGCCGCAAGCCGGCTCGGCTGCCCGATCGACAACGCCGCCCACATTCTTCTATGGCACGTGCTGCCGCTGGGTTTGGGCACAGGCCTGTCCGTGGTCGCTGGAATCGCTTGGCTGCAACGAGGAACCGACAGGATCCGACACGCCTGAAGACCTTTCCCGGCTGCGCCCATCGTGGCCACCAACCGTCGTCCGTGTCTGAAGCCGATGCTGCAAGACTCTCTGGGATATGGGGTCGTCCTCAATTATAAAAACAGCACTTGCCTCCTCGTTGCCGCCCGCACATATCCTAGTCACGTTATACCATCAGTAGTATCCATCAGGATACTCACCGGGGGGCCGAAGGTTGATGACCAGGCCCTCGAAACTGAGTCTTTGACGCTCGCCATGGAGTGATGTTACCCTTTTGGAACGTCGCGATTTCGTCCCATGCAGGTGAACAATGGAATTTGGCGCCGGCTTCGATACCCACATCGACAAATGGGATTTGGCACGTTACGCGGAGGATCTAGGCTACGACAGCCTGTGGGTGCCCGACTCGCAGATGATCTGGTCGGACTGCTACGCGACATTGGCGCTAGCCGCCGCCAATACCAGCCGGATCAGGCTCGGCACTGGCGTGGCTATCGCCGGAACGCGAATCGCACCGGTCACCGCCCATTCAATCGCCACTATCAATCAAATCGCGCCTGGCCGCGTGTTCCTCGGCATCGGAACCGGACATACCGCGATGCGCGTGATGGGGCAGAGTCCGATGCCGATTGCGGAGTTCCGCGAATATCTGCGCGTGGTGCGCAAACTGCTCGACGATGAAGCAGTCGATTATACTTACCGAGGGCGTACGCGCGAGATTAAATTCCTCCATCGCGACCGCCACTTCATCAACCTGGACAAGCGCATCCCGATCTATGTGGCGGCCAACGGCCCCAAGGCCTGCCAGGTCGCAGGTGAATTTGGCGACGGCTGGGTAACGGCCGGCGGTATCAACGCGCGCGTCCGCGGACGGCTCGCGCAGATCGAGGCCGGCGCCAAAACAGCCGGACGCACGCTGCCCGGCAATTTCCACACGGTCTCGCTCACCAGCGCATGCGTGCTGAGGCCGGGCGAGCCGCTTGCCTCCGAACGCGTAATCAACGAAACCGGCGCGCAGGTCGCAAGCGCGTTGCATTTCGTTTATGAGACGTGGAAATCGCGCGGCCAAAACGATGACGCGATTCCGCCCTTCTTCCGCAATGTCTGGGACGATTACCTGAAGCGCGTCAGCGGCATGAGCCTGCCCGAGAATGCGCGCTTTCGCCAGATTCACTTGGGCCACGGCACTTTCCTGCAGCCCGAGGAGCGCAAATATATAACCGCTGAGGCGATTCGCGGCACCTGCCTGGTCGGCACCGCCGATGAACTTATCGCGCACGTCCGCGCGATGGAGAAGGCGGGAATCGGCGAAATTCTCATCCTGCCGCCCGCCGACACGCAACGCGACGTCCTGCGTGATTTCGCCAAGCAGGTGATGCCTGCGTTCCGCTAGAGACCCTCGCACAAGCCCGCTTGTCATTCTGAACGGAGTCCGCGAAGTGAAGAATCTCGGAATTCTTCGCTGATTCTAAACGCACGTCACCGACTCCCTTGCTCGCTTCGCCTGGGCTCCGCTAGAGGCGCTCAGAATGACAGAGTGCATTTGCGCAGAGCTTTACTAGCACTGCGGTCCTCTTCACACGCCAATGCGCTTTTAAAAGTTGGGCGACGGCAGCGGGCCACGCGCGCGTTCGTAGGCGTCGCCCATGCGCAGTATCGCGGCCTCGTCGAACGGCTTGCCCACCAACTGCATCGAGAGCGGCGCGCGATCCAGCGTAAGCCCGGTTGGCAACGCCAGCGCGGGCAGCCCGGTGATGTTGAACGGCGCCGTATGGCGAATCATCTCGGCCAGCCCGGCCGCCGAAGCTGAACCACGCGCCTCGCTTATCCGCGGCGGCACCGTCGTGCACGCCGGCGTTGCCAGAATATCGTGGCGCTCGAATGCGCGCATGGTTTCGCCCAGTATGAGTGCGCGCGCCCGCTGCGCGCGGATGTAGGCGGTCGCCGTGGTAGTGGTCGCCATCTCGAGCATGCGGCGTACGCCCTTGCTGTAGTCCTCCGCGCGAGTGCGGAACCATTGCTCGTGAAATTCGAGCGCCTCGCCCCAAATGATTGCGAGCGCGGTCGCCGACGCAGCCTCTATCGAAGGTATCGCGACCTCGTCGACCTCGACACCAAGCGCCGCAAACTGTTTCATCGCGGCGCTAAAAGAATCCGCGACCTCGGCCGCCAGTCCCCTCTGCAATTCGCGGATCACGCCGATGCGCATGCCCTTGATGTCACGGCCAAGTAACTGCGCATAGTCGGCCACTGGCTCGCGGCTCGAGGTCGCGTCGTTGGGATCATGGCCGGCGATTACTCCGAGCATCAGCGCGGCGTCGCGCACACTACGCGTGATGGGGCCGGCATGGTCGAGTGAGTCGGCCAGTGGCAGCACGCCGTAACGGCTGACGCGGCTCCAGGTCTGCTTGAGCCCGACGCATCCGCAAAACGCCGCCGGTATCCGGATCGAACCGCCGGTATCGCTGCCGATGGTCGCCACCGCGCTCTGCGCGACGATGGCCGCGGCGGAACCCGAGCTCGAACCGCCCGGCACGCGCTCGGTGTCATACGGATTGAGGGTAGTGCCCCAGAATGGATTGGCCGCCGTGCCGCCGCAGGCGAACTCGTGCATGTTGAGCTTGCCGAGCAGCACCGCGCCCTGCGCGGCAAGCCGCGCCCATAGGGTGGAATCGTAATCGGGTAAGTAGCCGGCGAGGATTTTCGACCCGCTGGTGGTGCGAATACCCTTGGTGCAGCAGAGATCCTTGAGCGCGACCGGTACGCCATGGAAAGGGCCGCGCCAGCGCCCCGCCGTGATTTCCGTCTCGGCCTCGCGCGCGGCCGTCCGCGCCACATCCGCGGTCACGGTGATATAGGCGTGCAAACGCGGCTCGGTCCGCTCGATGCGATCCAGATAGGCCTCGGTCACTTCGACCGGCGACAATTCGCGCAGGCGCAATTTCGCGCCCAACGCGGCCGCATCAAGTGCCAGTATTTGGTCCGAGTTCGCCATGTCGTTCACCTCACAGAATGGTCTGCCTCCCCACCGGCATAAGCGGCGTGGCCCCACGGACAGTTTCAAAGGAGCCTGCGGCCGCCCCCTTCCCGATGCCGCCGTTATACTAGCGCGGCGCGTTTCTAACCGGTTAACGCGACGCGAAATTCGCAAACGAAACATGATGGACGATGGACCCGGAACCGGCTATTTCATAGAGAAGCCATAAGGAGTTTCGCACCGGGAGGTTCGGCGGTGCGGGCGGCGGACCGGGGAACGCCGCCAAGCTCCGCGCCCGGACTCCTGGTGATGTGGGGGTCGAGACGATGCGGTGCGCACTATTTGCGGTTTTGTCCCTGGTATGCCTAGGGGGTTGTGGTCCCGCCGCTGTGATAACGCCGCGCCTTCAGGACGTAGCTTCCGTGATCCAGACCTTCAGTTCCACCGCCACTGGGCTTAGGGCGTCTGAGTCGACCGCCGCCCTCAATGGCGCCGGCGCCGGACTGGCCAACGCGCAAGCACGGCAGATTTCCTTCGAGCTCCAGGACCAGGAGCAGCAACGCCAGCAAATCAACCACGAGCGCGCCGTCACCGCCCAATTGCTCGATCAGATGGCGTTGGAATACGACGATCCGATATTGACCAAGGTCGCGTTCTGGGTAGCGGCGGGCGGCGATCCGGATTTCGCCTTCAAATACGCCCTCGCGCAGATCGGCCTCAAAACAGCAATCAAGGATGAGGGCCAGCAGACGCTTTCGATCAAGTCCGCTGCCGCAACTGCGAAAGCCGATGCGGCACGCGTTGAGCAGCCCGCCGCGGCGGTACATGCCGCGCCATTACCGGCGGCGTCCCCGGCTCATCAGGGCACCTTGGCGGTTCCCGCGGCCGTTCCGGCCGGTACGACCCACAGCGTACCAACGGCGTGATGCCACTTACCCTCATCGCCGGCGCGCACCTGCTCGATCAAGACACGCGCATGACAAAAATGAAGATATCGGCGGCACGCGCGCCACTTCCAAAATTCTGGGCTAACGCCTTGGCCACGCCTCGCGCTAGAATGCGCGCACGCGGCAGCCCCTGACGGCTGTCGGCGGCGGAATTTCGGCCACGCAGTGAGGTGCCGCGTGCCCGCGGTTAATCCGTGCGGCGGGGAACGCAAAAATGGGGCGAAAACCCAGCGAGCCAGGCCGCGCGGCAAAAGCTGTAAAAGGCAAAGTGAACGCCGCCATCACGCTAGACGCCATCGTCATTAGCATGGGCGCCAGTTCGGTTACGGCCGATAACGCGAACGCGACGGGCACGTACGGTTCTTCGCAGGGTGGCTTGCGTGATAGAACCGCCTTTGCAGGGGAATTAACGGATCTTCCTGGAACGCCGGCTATCCTGACTTTGCCGCGGTCGGTCGAGGACGCATATGGGCACGGTAGTTCGATTAAGCCGCAAGCGCCCAAGCAGACGGGATTGGCGCCAAGTCCAAGCCGAGCAGTCAATCCGTGAGTCGAGCGAGTCACGGCGGTCATTGCTCATACTGGTAGTGGCTTTTTCCGCAACCGCCGTCGCGATGTCGGTGGCGGTGGTGATAGCCATCTCCAGCACATGGGCCGACGTGCTGATGATGACGGTCGTCGTTGTCGTCTTCGCCTTGCTCAAGGTGGCATTGGCAGACGCCGCACTGTGGGTGATTCTGCGCGCCGATGACGAGTCCGAGAAAGCCGCGGCGGCGAAGGCGGCGCAAGCGGCGGAGGACGCGATGCCGGTAAGGCGTCCACCGTTGGAGCGTCCAGCCAGACCGCTCGGGCCACCGCCCAAGCCGTTGCGCAAGGCCATTGCCACACGACTCGCGCTGCTCGCGGGTAAGCCGCTCGATCGACGCCCCGTCCGCCCGGAAAGCTGACGGCGCCGAGCGCCGCTTCTTTCCGTTGCCACTAGGGCGCGCCCCAACGGTGGGGCGGAATCCGGCGATGACATTGACGATCGAACGGGTGGCCCGAACGAGACGCTCGCTATCCATTACGCGCGATGACATATAGTGGCGCGTGGCGCGGTTAATCAACGAGACTGCGGCGACAGCGACCCCGGCAAAAGACGGCCGGAGGACAGTCCAACCTGCGGATCAGATGCAAAGGACTGCCGGCTACAAAAAACGCAACGCAAATTCACTCATGGCAAAAGTCATTTAAAGCGTTCAAATCAACTGATGGGCTGAAAAGTTGGAGCCGGTAGGTTATGGCTGACAAAAGCACAATTGAGTGGACCGATGCGACTTGGAATCCTGTCACGGGCTGCACAAAAATCAGCGCGGGCTGTGACAACTGTTATGCGGCTAGATTTTCAGAACGTTTTCGCGGAGTGCCTGGCCATCCGTTTGAAAATGGTTTCGATCTGACCTTGCGGCGCGAAAGACTCTTGCAGCCGCTTGAGTGGAAAAGGCCGCGGATGATTTTTGTGAACTCCATGAGCGACCTCTTCCACAAAGAAGTTCCGAAAATTCATATCTCCAGAGTATTTGATACAATGGAGAACGCCAATTGGCATATCTACCAGGTGCTCACCAAGCGCAGCTCACTGTTGCGGAAGTTCATCAACGAACGTTATCGCGGCCGCGAGGCTCCTACGCACATGTGGTTCGGCGTTTCCGTCGAAAATGACAAAGCCGTACCTCGCATTACTCAACTTCAGAACGCGAATGCCGGTGTTCGCTTTCTTTCGATCGAGCCCCTGATCGGCTCGGTGGGCAAATTGAACCTTAAAAGCATTGACTGGGTGATTGTGGGTGGGGAAAGCGGTCCTGGTGCGCGGCCGATGGATCCCAAATGGGCATTAGACATCCGCGACCAATGCCTCAAATCGAAGGTGGCGTTCTTTTTTAAGCAATGGGGTGGCCGGACGCCTAAAGCTGGCGGCAGATTGCTTGAAGGCAGAGAGTGGAATCAGTTTCCAATGGAAGTGCCCACATCCGAACACGAATCGCGGATGATGATTAGCGCGTGACTCGTACTCTCTTGCAATTTGACCAGATTGGCGTCTGGTCTGAACTGAAGCTGGAGATCGTGGAAAAATACGGCGCCGCGTATACCGCTGCGTTTAAATCCAACAACCTGAAAAATACTATATCGATGGCTTCAGCGGCGCTGGCGTTCACTTGTCGAAAACGACCGGTATCCCAATAGAAGGCAGTCCGGCGCGGGCACTCAATGTTTCTCCTGCCTTTGACGGGTACTATTTTATTGACCTCAACCCAGAGAAGACAGATTACCTCCGGTTAATTTGCGGGAACAGAAGCGACGTTCGCATCCACGCAGGCGACTGCAACGAAATTCTAACAAAGGAATTGTTTCCTGCAATTCAGTACGAAAAGTTCAATCGTGGCCTATGTCTGCTTGATCCGTATGGCTTGCACCTGGATTGGAACGTAATGCTGCAAGCCGGACAGTCTAAGGCTATCGATATGTTTTTGAACTTCCCGGTCATGGACATGAACAGGAATGCCATTTGGAAGAATCCGGCCAAGGTTCCTCAAGCCGGCGTTGAGCGAATGACTAAGTTTTGGGGAGACGAGTCCTGGAAACAGATTGCCTATGCGGAAAGCCAACAGGGTAATTTGTTTGCGCCTGAAATGGTTAAGCAGGGCAATGAGCAAATAGTCGCCGCCTTTAGGGAACGGCTGAAAAAGGTTGCCGGATTCGCGCACGTTGTCGAACCTCTGCCAATGAAAAACAGCATAAATGCCGTGGTGTATTATCTATTTCTGGCATCCCAAAAGCCTGTAGCGGAGAAAATCATCGAGGATATTTTCAGTAAATACAGGAGTACCGCCAGTTCGTGAACTGACGCCGGCCGGTGCCTGATAATCGGCGGTGGCCGGAACGAGAGGCTCGCTATCCACCACGCGCGATGGCATATAGTGGCGCGTGGCGCGGTTAATCAACGAGACTCCGGCGACAGCGGCTGACCTCTCCATACGCGAGCTCACCGCGCGCGGCATCCTGCTCGGCGCCATCCTCGCAATCGTGCTCGGCGCCGCCAACGCCTACCTCGGGCTCTATGCGGGTATGACCGTTTCGGCGAGTATCCCCGCCGCGGTCATCTCGATGGCGATCTTGCGGATACTGGGCGGCGCCACCATCCTCGAAAACAACGTCGTCCAGACCATCGCCTCGGCGGGCGAAGCGGTCGCCGCTGGCGCCATCTTCACCTTTCCCGCGCTCGTTATTCTCGGCCATACCGGACCGCTGCCCTATCTCGACGTGACGCTGTTATGCTTGGCCGGCGGGACGATGGGGAGCCTGCTGGTGGTTTTCCTGCGCCGCGCCTATGTGGTCGAGGAGCGCTTGCCGTTTCCCGAAGGGCTCGCCTGCGCTGAGGTGCTACGCGCAGGCGAAGCGGGCTCGGCAAACGCCGCGCCATTGGCATGGGGCGGGCTCATCGCGGCGGCGGTCAAAGGCGCCGAAGATATGCTGGGGATCGTCCCCGGCACGCTTTCGGGTGCGCGCTGGCTCGGGGGCGCGGCCTTCTCCGGCGCGCTCGATCTTTCGGCGGCGCTGCTCGGCGTCGGCTATATCGTTGGTATCGGTATCGCAAGCCTGGTTTTTCTGGGCGGCGCGTTCGCCTGGCTGGTGGCAATTCCGTTCGCCAGCGCGGCGCATCCGGAACTGCGATCACTCAGCGCGGCCGACGCCGCCTATAGGCTATGGAGCGGGCAAACGCGTTATCTCGGCGTCGGCGCGATGCTGGTCGGCGGAATCGCGACGCTTGCGCGGTTGCGCGGCCCGATCGGAAGAGGCTTGCGCGAAAGCGTCCGGATGGTGCGCACGCGACATACCGCGGCGGCGCCGGCGCGCAAGGAAACCGATCTCGCCGCGCATACCGTCCTCATTGCGGTCGCGCTCTGCATTCCGTTCATTTTTGCCATTTGCTACCTGCTGAGTGAAAGCCTGTGGCTGAGCGTGGCGCTCGCCGTGGCGCTCGTAATCATCGGATTCTTCGCCACTGCGGTAGCAGGCTATCTCACCGGCATCGTCGGTTCGTCGAATAACCCGGTCTCGGGCGTCACGATTATCGTGCTCCTGGCGATCGCACTCATGCTGAAATTTCTTGGCGTCCCGATTACCGTCGGGCCGCATCTCGCGATCCTGGCCGGGGCCGTTGTCTGCACCGCCGCGGCGATGGCGGGCGACTCGCTGCATGACCTCGCCACCGGCTTTCACGTCGGCGCGACACCGCAGTCGCTCGAAATCGCCGTGCTGATTGGCGCGACTGTTTCGTCGTTCATGATGGCGCCGATCCTGAATTTGCTGATAGCTGGCTACGGCATCGCCGGCACGCCGACCGCCCATGCCCAGGCCCTCGCCGCTCCGCAGGCGTTCCTGATGGCGAAGGTGGCGCAGGGCGTGTTTCACGGTGGTCTTCCATGGGAAACGGTCATTGCCGGTGGACTACTGGCCCTGGGACTTATCGCGGCCGACAATCACCTGGAACGGCGCAAGGCGAAATGGCGCACGCCGGTGATGCCGGTCGCCATCGGGCTGTATTTGCCGTTCGGCCTCAGCGTCACGATTCTCATCGGTTCATTCGCGAGACTGATCGGGAAGCGCGACAGTTCCAAAGGTGGCGGCTCTGGACTGTTGTTCGCGGCGGGTCTGGTCGCTGGCGAGGCGCTGATGGGCGTAGCCAGTGGCGCACTCGTCACCGCTGGCCTGAAGCTCCCAATCTGGTGATTTAATAAGACCGACGCCGTCAGCGCGCCGAGAAGAATCGCTCGTAGTTCCCTAAAATGCGAGCTCCGGACAGCGCTTATGCGCGTTTCTTAACGCGCGGCGCTAGCGGTGCGAGCGATTTGACGAGCTGCGCGACAGGTCGCGAGATGCCGCGCTCGCCCAGCTCCCACGACTGGACCGTCGGGAGCGCGACGCCGAGACGCTCGGCGATCCCCGCCCGGGTCTCGGCGAGCGCCTTGCAAATCGATTAAATTCCGCGCCCGTCATCGAATCCTATGTTATGGGCCTAAGCCGTTGGGACCAAGGTGAGGAAGCGGTGTCTCAATGCACCATGCCAACCGTCTCAACAACCGCATCAACGCCGCTGGGCTCCGCGGAAGCTGTACTGAAGGCGTTGTGCAACTCGCTGAACTCCTCTTGCAGATCGGCCGCCGACTCGAACGAGCGCGCCAAATCCATCACCCGCTCGCGGAACCGCCGCGCCGGCTCCAGCGCCGTCACCACTTGCCCCAACTGGTCCTGGAAAGCGTCGGCCAATTGCGACAATTGCTGCTCCAGCGCCTTCATCGGCTCGAATGTTTGCGCCATCTGCGCGAGCTGCGCTTGGAACACCCGCATCGGCTCGAACGAGCGCGCAAGCTGAACCATCTGCTCGCGGAAGCTCTTCAGCGGGACAAAGGCCTCCGTCGCCGACTCGCCCATCTGTTCGATCGTCTCAAACGTACGAGTGAGTTCATCGAGGCGGTCCTGAAACATCCGAGTCTGCTCGAATACTTTTGCAACCGCCTGGGCCAGGTCCTGTTGGATCGCGGGTCCGGGCTTCGCGCCGTTTCCGTTACTCGTTGCGACGGCGGCACCGTTAGCCAGCGAGCTCCCCTTGTCCACCGCTGTGCCGTTACTCACCGTAGCGACGACACTTTCAGTATTCATCGCTTCGGCGACTTTCGCGGCGGCCGCATTCGCGGCTTTGGCGCGTGCGAGTTCCGCGTACCCAAGCACGGGCCGGGGCGCATTGTCCGCAGCTCGGATGACTATAGCCTCAGATTCGCCTTCAGAGTCCGCAACAATTGGCTGAGCGGACGCCGCCGGTGGCACGGGTACGGACGATATCGGCACCACGATCGGATCGGGAGCGGCGGCCTGCACCGGGGCGGACGCAGCCTTAATCGGGGGCGCGGGAGGCGCCGCCGCAATCGACGCGGGCGCTGGTACTTCACGAAGGGAAGCGCCACCTGCGGGGGCAGCACCGAGCGATGCCCCGGTCCCGTGTTCAGGCTGTTGCAGCAGGCGCTTTCTGAGCTCTTCGAGTTTCAGGCTCATTTTGTTACCCCGTAGTCGTGGTTTGCCGACTATCGCTAGCCGTCGTTAGCTGACCCATGCGGCCATGGTTCGTATCGGCTATCTTTGACTAGGAGACCAGCAAGAGTCGATTCTAAACCATTGAAGACATAATACAAGAGCTTTTATGATGGATAAACATATATCCAAGCTAAATTGGAAATAATTCTGCATTGGCCTGGCTTCGCCATGACAAGGGATAATTGGGCTTTAATTATGTAGTGATCATAATCACTTACCGATGTAAAGCTATCAAAGCGTGACAAGCATCTATGGTTCGAGAGCCGACCAGCGTGAAGCACGGCACGCAAAAGATCTTGGCGACCCGACTTATTCGTTCGGACGCGAGGCTGTTGTGGCCAGTAGGTAAGCAGAGATGCGGAATCGTCTTGGGTCTGCCGCGGCGGTCGATGGCGTAACGAATCGCAGGGGCGCCGTCTCAAGCCCGTAGGCTTCGGCTTGCAAGTGGCGCGGCGACCACTCCCTTCTCAACGCGCGGGACCGCCAGGCAACCGATTGACCAACGCCGATGCCTTCTGCGCAAAGCCTGACGCCACCACGTAATCGCGCCGTTCAAGGGCCTCACGGCCGGCCTTCAGGAAGCCGTTTACCTGATCGTAGGCGGCGGCATCGGAGCTGTTCAGACTGGCGCGCTTGATATGCGCGATCTGATTCGCGGTGGCATCCAGAGATCGCGCGGTCACTGCGCTACCGCTGCCCTCGCCAGCGAGCGTAACGGTAGGTGCGGCGGTGGGCGCGGGCAACTGCAAACCCGGCTGACGCACACTCGCGCGCGCCGCACCGGCCGGCCGCGCCGGATGATGAGCCGGCCTGGCCGGACGAACACTGGTCCGCGCCTGAGACTCGCCGTCCTCCGAACGACGCGCAGGCTCAGGACGGCGATACTCGGAGCGCGGCGGTGGTGGTGAGGGATTGAACTCGCTCCGCCAATGATTGAGCACCGTCGCACAGCCACACAGCCAGACGACGCTCAGCGCCGTAAGCATTAGACGGCCGGGGTATTTCAAATTCGCAAGCATGTTCCGCCGGAAGCGAGCAAACGAACCGTAACAGCCTACCGCACTTGCGGCGTTCGCGCGCGTGTCATCGGCAACACTGAAGATCGCAGCAACTCGGTCGCGCGACCTGTATTCGGCGTGCAATGAATTCCCGCAAGGGCCGGTGGTTGCCGACGCAGGCGCGTTCCGGCGTCGGCAGGGCGTGCAACGCCCGCGCGGTGAGTGCGGGCGCATATCGATATGGCGCGCCGCCCATATACGCTCGGGTCGCGGAGCAGCGGGGACCGAACATAGCGGCAGCGCGGGCCGGCCGGCGCATCTGCGAAACGCTCGCGCACGTGCGAAGACCGCCGCGCGGTTTCACTTTGACGATTGAACGTATTGGCGGCGCCACTGGAATCGTTGCCCCCTCGGCAACTCGCGCCATGAACTCTCGCGTAACAGATTAGCTTGCGGGTGGGCAACCTGCGGACGATGCCGCCGGCGACGCGGCATAATCGCGGCCCCAGTACACAATGGACACAGCGCCTTAACGGCCGTTAATTGCCGCCAGCGGCGGCGCCGGTTGCTCGACAGCGACAGGAAGCCGCACCGTAACCGTGGTGCCCACGCCGACTTCCGATTTCACGTCGACGGTGCCGCCGTGAAGGTCGATCGCGCGCGATGCGAGCGAAAGGCCCAACCCGCTGCCGCCTTCCTTGGTGGTGAAGTAGAGCTGAAAGATACGGTCGAGATGCTCGGAGGGAATCCCCTGGCCTTGATCCTTGACGGAGACTTCGACCAGGCCGTCATCGGTGCGCATGCTGACAAAGGCGAGGGTTCCACCCTTGGGCATCGCCTCGACCGCGTTGACCGCGACGTTGCGCAAGGCTTCGCTCAAGAGCGCGCGGTCTGCGTTGATGCGTGGAACCTTGGGATCGAGCTTGTACTCGATACGGATACCGGGACGGGTGGCCTGGTTGGCAATTTCCACCAACAGGTCGTTGAGCGCCACGTGATCGAGCTTTAGTTGCTGGGGACGCATGAAGCGCAGCAGCGCATCGACCGCCTGGTCGAGCCGGCGAATCTCCTTGCGTACCGCCTGCACACGTTGCTCGATGGGCTTGCCGCGCTCGTTGTCCTGGCTCAGCAGTTCTAGCTGCAGGCTCATGGCGTTGAGCGGATTGCGGATTTGGTGCGCCACTCCGGAAATCAGTCCGCCCAGGCGGGCGAGCCGGCCCGAGTAGTCGACCACGTTTTCGAGTTCCTGCACCGGTTTCAAGTCGCGCACGATGACCAGCAAGCCGGGCGGTTCTGGTCCGCGCCCGAGCGAAAAGATCGACACCAGAAAGCGGTTGGTGCCGGCGCCGTCGTTCATTTCGAGCGCGACGTCATGGACTTCGGTGCCGACCGCGTAGCTGGTATCGACCATGCGCGCGATCGGATGTTCGCGGCCGAGCAACAGTGTCAGCGGTTTGCCGTCGGCGGTGCCGCCGGCCGGCAGGCCGAGCCGCCCCTGGGCCTCGGCATTGGCGAACAGGATCACGCCCTGGCCATCGAGCAATAGGACGGCGTCGGTGATCGAACGGAAGATATTGAAGAACTGGCCGCGCTCATTCTCCCATTGCGTGCGGTCGTACTTAATCCTTTGGGAGAGTTGGTTGAATTTCTCGGCGAGCGTGCTGAGTTCGTCGTGACCGCCGATCCTGAGCCTCACCTCGGCGCGGCCGGCGGCCAGCTCCTCGACGCTGGTAGTGAGTTCGATCACTGGACGCATTAATACGCCACCGAACAGCATCACACCGATAAGCCCGAGCACGATGGCGCCGCCGCCGATGGCGGCGATGCCCATGACCGAATGGCGCACCTCGTCGGCGATGAGGCCGGTCGAGAGTCCGACACGGATGATGGCGAAGGGGTGGGCGTTAAGCTCGACCGTACGGCTCATCTCGTAGGTGCGATCGCCCCATAGCGCGCGCGCCCGCGCGAACGGCCACCAGGTCAGCATGCGTTGGAGCAGTTCACCGAAGGGGGGCGATTGCAACGCAACCTTGCCCTCGAGCACAGTCGGCATCGCGGCGAGGATAACGCCTTCGGAGTTTTCGACTCGGACGAAGACCACGCCGCGTCCGAAGGCCTGCGAGGAGTCGAGGAAGGCGTGAAGCGGCAGGTCGCTACGGAGGGCGGCGGCTGGATCGGCGGCGGGCCGGCTCAACAGCGGTTTTATCTGCTCGAAGGTCTGATCAATCAGCATTTCGCCCGAATCGCCGAGATCGGACACCATCACGTGCGTGATGTGGTCGATTTCGAGCGCGCTGACCGCGAGGATCGCCGCGACCAGCAAAACCAGGAATACGACCGCCAGTTTTGCCCGCAGGCCCATCGCGACTACCTTTGTGGCACGCCGCCAATCTTCATGTTAGTTCCGGCGCATCCTTGGACTGGTAGCGTTCGAGTCGGTTGTATAGTGTTTTCAGACTGACTCCGAGGATTTCAGCGGCGCGCGATTTGTTTCCGCCGACATAGTCCAGGGTTTTCAGGATGAGCTCGCGTTCGACCTCGTCGAGCGACGTGCCGAGCTTGAGCTCGAAGCTCGCGCTGGCGGAGCCGGTGCGCTTCAAATCGGCCGGCAAGTCGGCGAGGCTCACGAGCGGCCCGCGGGCAACGATGAGCGCGCGTTCGATAATATTGCGTAACTGACGGACGTTACCGGGCCAGCGGTAGGACTTCAGCACTTCGAGGCATTCGGCGTCAACGCCGCTGATGTTTTTGCCCTCGGGCTGCTGGATTTCCCGCAGGAAATGTTCGACTAGCGGCGGCACGTCCTCGCCGCGTTCGGCCAACGACGGCAACTCGATCGCGAAAACGTTGAGCCGGTAGTAAAGATCCTCGCGAAACTTGCCCTCGCGCATCGCGGCCTCGAGGTTGCGATTCGATGCGGCAAGCACCCGTACGTCGATACTGACCTCGGCGCTGCTGCCGAGCCGCCGAAGCTTCTGCTCCTCGATCACGCGCAGCAGTTTGGCCTGCAATTCGGCTTTCATCTCGCCGATTTCGTCGAGCAGCAGGGTACCGCCGTTGGCCAACTCAAAGCAGCCCTCGCGGCGGCGATCGGCGCCGGTAAAGGCGCCGCGCTCATGGCCGAACAGCTCACTCTCCATCAGGGTCTCGGGCAGCGCCGCGCAGTTGATCGGGACGTAGGGGCCATTGCGCCGGGGCGAAAGTTCGTGAATCGTGCGCGCGACGAGTTCCTTGCCGGTGCCGCTTTCGCCCGTGATAACCACCGAGGCGGAACTCGGCGCGACCTGTTCGATGAGCGTCATCACCCGCCGCATCGGTGCCGACTGTCCCACCAGCGGCCCCAACTCGCCCGCCCGGATAAGACGCCGGCGCAGACGCTGATTCTCCTCGTTAACTGTAAGATGGGCGCTCAGATTGTTGAGCAAGACTCGCAAATGCGGCGGATCGACCGGCTTGCGCAGATAATCGTAGGCGCCGAGCTTGATCGACTGGACCGCATCGGAAATCTCGCCTTCACCCGAGATTACCACGGTCGGAATCTGCAGACCGCGCGCGCGGATATTGGCCAGCACTTCGATTCCGTCCTTCTCCGGCAGTTTCAAATCGAGCAGCAGAATATGAGGATCATAGTTGTCGATGAGATCGAGCGCGCGTTTACCGTCCTCGGCCACTTCGACCCTGAAACCCCAAGCCGCGATAAGCTCGCACCAGGCCTGCCGGGTGGCAAGATCGTCTTCCGCTACCAGGATTCTCTTCTCCGCTGACATCGACCGATCGGGTCCCATCGTCCGTTTGACGCTGGCATCAACAGGCAGCGCCGGTGATGGAGGCGAACGGCCAGCCGCGCGGCGGCGCCAGTGCGTCATTGATGGCCAACATTCGCTTCCTCATCTCCGCTACGCGGCCGTCCGTGCACCGCGCATTCTTAATTGCTGCCCGACGAGCCGCCGGTAGACGACTCACCGCTCGGCGCGTTGGAACCGCCGGCCTCCGGCGCACCTGAGCCACCGCCTGTGGCGGCGCTCACGCCGGCGGGCTTGCCCGGTTCATTGCCGCTCCCGGCCGCCTCGCCATCTTCGGCCTTCGCGTCACTCTTCGAGGTGTTCTCGGCGTGTTTCGCCGTCTGATGATGATGGCTGTAGTGACGGTGGTGACGCGGCGAAACTTGAGCCTCCGCATTCGCTTCGAGAGGCAGAAAGTCACCCGGATTTTCTTCCATTTCGCTCTTCATCTGCGGATGGCTCGACAGGAAGTCCCGCAGGGCCGGATTTTTGGCCTGAAAACTTTCACTCTTGAGCAGACGCGGATTCCGGCTCAGTTCGCCCACAATCTCGGGGTGGTCAGCACGGAATTGGTCGAATGCCTGATATTGGGCGACCGGCAGATCGGTGCTGGGCGCGCCAGCCGAGCTGATTTCGACCTGCGGTTGCGCCGTATTCTGGGCGAATCCGGTACCGGCGAATCCAAACATGGCGGTAACCAAGGTTGCGGTCATCAGCGCTAATGCTCGTTTCATAATTTTGTCTCTCCGATGCGCCTGTGCGCGAAATCACGGCCGAGAGCCATCAGGAACCGGTCGGGGAAGGACGTTGCGGCGGTCCCCGCCGCCGAAGCGCCTGTCATCATCGCGCATCATCGTGCCTCGACTCGGGTGAGGTTGTCCAAGGGCATCGGAGGCTTCCGATCAGGCGCTGCCATAGCTCGATAGCTCGGTCGAGCGCGCGGCGCGAATCGACGCCCATAGCGGGGTGAATCGTGAATCATCTGCGCGTGGCGGCCGGTCGCTCCAGGTATCAGGTGGCACGTTCAGACCAGAGGCCGTCGGGATTCACGAACGTTGTCGATAGCCGCAAAACCATACCCCCATCCGTGAAATACTCGATTTGCACCGAGTCAGTGCACGGCCCGGCGCAAGTACGCATGCCATTGCCAAGGCCAATCCTGACCGCAAGCACTATGCCATCAAGAAAAATGAAGGCAATTAAGGCATTTGGTGCTTGGGACCATGCGCTTGGTAATATTCTTGTAAAAATTACAAAGTCAGGTCAGCGACCTTAACTACGATTTTGGAGCCATGCAATACCCGTTTCCGGACACGCGACGGTCGATCGCCGAGCTTCCGCAATCACCGACGTCGGAATTGGCTCGGAACCACGCGATGTGCCGGCGCCACCGCGACTCAACCCGGACGTGTCAGTGCCAGGTCAGCGCCGGACCCATCGAAAGCGGCGTTCGCAAAAAAGGTAGCTGGAGCATTGTCGATAGATATGCTACACGCACCGATTACAGGGGGTTGAGAACAGTCCCGGTGCGCACACGGCTTCGGCCGGGTCTCTCCGACTCGCCACAATTACAACCGCCCCATTTTAAGGGGACTCACACAATCCGTTCAGCGGGGCTCAAATGCGGGATTGGCGCTGCCGACACTTGCTCGATGTCTTTTTGTCCGTCGTGCTCCTATTGGGCTTCGCTGGTTGCAGTCATGGGCAGCAGGCGGGAGCGCCGCCGCAACTCATGTTTGTGACCAGTCCGGACACCCACAGTATCGCCTTGTTCAAAGTCAGCGCGGAAGGTGACGCACCGCCTATCACGACAATCAAGGAAGATTCTGCCGACATTCCGATCGATGTCAGCACCGACTTCGCAGGGCAGGTCTTCGTCGCCAACGCCAACGGCAACATCAAAGTCTACGCCGGGCAGAAATTCAAGTATGAGCTCGTCCGCACCATTTCGGGACCGCATACGGAACTGTTCCATCTAACTGGTATCGTGGCCGACCGTGAGGGCGACTGCTTCATCACGGAAACCGGCAAATCGCCCAATGATTCGCGCATCCAATGGTTCGCGGCGGGTCTTAATGGCAACATCCTGCCCGACTGGAAGGTGATGGGTCCGAAGACCCAGATAACCGACCCACGCGCGATCGCGCTGGACGGTTCCGGCCGCGTCTACGTCGCCGACGCCACCAAGAACGCGGTGCTGGTCTTCGATTCCGAGCCGCGCGGCGATGTCGCTCCGATTGTGACGCTCACCAAGGCGCTGCACACGCCGCAGCGCGTCACCGTTGATTCAAACCTGAACGTCTGGGTGACCAACGCTGATGGCAGCGTGACCATGTATTTTCTGACTGGTCCGCAGAGCTGGGACTTGGGTGGAACCTTCACCAGCAAGGCGTTGAGCAAGCCGCAGGGAATCGCGGTCGACGCGGCGGGCCGCGTCGCGATCGCCAGTTCGGGCAGCGACAGCATTTTGTTCTTCTCGCCCGGCTCCAAAGGCGTGGTGACGCCGGTGCAGGACCTGCGCGGTCCGACGCATATGACACCGATGGGGCTGGTGATTCATTAGCAAGGCGTTAAGAAAACCCAAAAAATTAAGATGAACCGCCCTTCGCTCTCAACGCCCTGCGCGAAAACCGGCCGCATTCCTAAACTTTGCGCAGCCAAGACAACACGTCGTTAAGTCCTGGCTACGACGCCGACGGCAATCTCACCGGCGACGGCACCGACACCTACACCTTGGGCGCGCGCAATCACTTGAGCGCGATCAGCGGCGGAGCGACCGCGAGCTTCATCTACGAAAAGACCATTGGCGGCGCGACGACCCAGTTCCTCTACGACGGCCTCAATCCGGTGCAAGAGCTCAACGGCGCCAACCCGCCGACTCCCACCGCCAAGCTGACGCGAGGCTCAACATTGACGATTATTTCACGCGGACGGATTCGAGCGGCACGAGGTTTGCGTCTGCCAAGTATCGCTGACTGCGGCCTCCCGTCGCCCTACAGCTCAGGCGCACCCCCAAACACCGGCTACGCCGCAGCCATAAACCCACATTGGCCGTAGGCGGCGCTTCAGTCGCCATTCGCCTAAGCCGCCGCCTGGAGTGACGCCTACATGGTGGACGCGCTCAGCCTGAAGGCCTCACGCGTGAATTGACGGGATACGTCACTCATCCCCTCTGGATGAATCGGAATACGCAGTCGGTATGCGGAAGGCGGCGAGGGCCGCGATTCTACTAGGAAATCAGCGTATACAGTTCGCTTTCTGGGTTTTGCGCGACGGCTTCCAACTTCCTGATTTCCTATGTAATCATCGGTATACGGC